>JBGCDM010000012.1:0-7589 GCA_045105395.1 Devosiaceae bacterium
CCAATAGCTATCGAGCCACCCAAAGCTCTGGCTCATCAAGTACCAGGGGATGACCAGCATTTCGGTTGGGATCATCAATGTTGAGAGGATGGCGATGAAAATGATGTAACGACCGCGAAAGCGGAATTTGCACAGCGTGTAACCGATCAAACTGTCGAAGAAGACGCTGGAAATTGTGGTGATGGTCGCGATGACCATGGAATTGATGAACCAGCTGTAGAAGCGCCCATCCTCCAGCACGAAGCTGTAGTTCTCCAGGTGTGGTTCTTGCGGAATCAGGCTGACATCATAGACCTCAAAAGGCCATTTCAGCGATGTGGAGATCATGTAAGCGAGCGGCATAACCATCAGCACGCCGCCAATGAACAGCAATGTCCAGCGGATGAACTGGCCCCATGAGCGGCGCTGCTTGGCGCGATTACCTTCCAGCAGGGCTGCTGACGATGCCCGCACGACAGTCGTATCGGAGGTATCAATCGTGGCCATCTATTTGTCCCTTAGGATGCGCAACTGCAGGAGGCTGACCACCAGCAGGATCAGGAACAGCACAACTGTCTGTGCCGCCGCATAGCCCATATTGAAGCTGTCAAAGGCGGTCTCGTAGATCATCAAGACCAACGGCTTGGTCGCGTTCAACGGCCCGCCGGGATCATTGGTCGTCATGTTGAAAACGATATCGAAGATCCGCAGGAAGCCGATGGAAGAGAACACCACAATGAACACTATGGTGGGCTTGAGTAGAGGCAGCGTGATCTCCACCAGCACTGTCCACCAGGAGACGCCATCGATCTTGGCTGCCTCATAATAGCTGCGCGGAATGGCGCGTAAGCCCGCCATGAAAATGATGACCTGAAAGCCAAGGCCCGCCCAGATGGCAGGAGCAAGGACAGCCGGCAGCGCCAGCGTTGTGGAATTGAGAAACGTGATCTGTCCAATGCCGAGCGAGGCCAAAAAATTGTTGATCAGGCCGGTGGGCACAGGCTGGTAAAACCAGCGCCAGACCCAGGCCATTGCGACCGCCGACGTCATGAATGGCAGGAAGTAAAGCGCGCGCAATGTACCATGCGCAAAGCGAATTTTATCCAGGTGGTAGGCGATGACAAAAGCCAGTACCAAGCTGATGGGTGTGCCAATTAGAAGGTAGGCAAATGTGTTGTAAAAGACCTTCCAGAACACTGGGTCATTGACCAGCGTTACGTAATTATCAAACCCTGTCCAACTTCGCTCGCCCAGTAGGTTCCATTCCTGAAACGACAGCACAAAGGCGTTGAACGTGGGGTAGAAGCGTATGACCACGAAAAAGAGAACTGGCACCGCCAGAAAGCCCCACGCCCAAAGCGTGCGCTTCTGCATGATCGAAAGGTCGTTGAGCCGCGCCATGGCCATCAAAAAGTATCCGTGAATAAGAAGGCCTCGGCAGCAGGATCGCCGCCGAAGCCTAAAATGTTGGGGTACTTACTGGTAGTAACCGTCCAGCAGCTCCTGCTCGGCAGCAGCAGCCTGCGCCAGACTGTCTTCCAGCGACTGGCCTTCAATGTCTGTGCGACCCACCATATCAACGATGATCTGGCGCTGTGCGCTTTCATCAGCAAATTTGGTGGTGTGCGCATAGCCAAGGCCGCGAATGAACGGCCCAAAGACCTCATCATTCATGTTGACGTCAGCCATACCGGCTTCCTGGCGGGCAGGAAGCTCGCCAACCACATCCAGCCAAATTTGCATGGCTTCATCGGAGGTGATGTATTCCATGAACTTCACAGAGGCATCAAAACGCTCACCTTCAGCTTTGGTGGTGATCGCGTTCACCCAGTAGGACGAATAGTTGGACTGGGTGCCATCAGGACCAGCAGGAAGTTCGGCCACGCCCCATTCCAGACCGCGTGTGTTGTTAAGCGCGCCAATGCGGAATGAGCCATCAATGTGCATGCCTGCACGGCCAGCACGGAAGGCAGCCTGCGGCTCATCCATAAAGCCGATCTGTGTCACGCCATGCTCATCTTCCAGGCCGGTGTAAAACTCCAGCGCAGCAAGGCCAGCATCAGTGTTGTAGTTCACCGTCTGATAATCATCCATGTAAGGCTCTCCACCAAACTGGCGGATTAGCACTTCGCGGAACCAATGATGGTCCTGCGCGGTGAGGCCCGTGGTTATGCCAACCTGGGTGATATTGCCTGCACCATCACGCTCTGTCAGCGCAGAGGCAACTTCCACCAGCTCATCCAGGTTTGTCGGCGGGCCTTCAATGCCAGCAGCTTCAAACAGGCGCTCATTGTAGAATAATGCCAGCGAACGAACAGCCGTAGGCAAGGCGAAGTATTCATCGCCGCGCTTCATCGCCTGCACCATGGGGAAGAACTCTTCGTCAATCACGGCCGGATCGAACGTGTCGGTCGGCAGCGGCTGAATGAGGTCAGCTTCTATATAATCGTTAAGCCAGCCATAAAATAGCTGCACCACATCAGGGCCTTCACCGGCGGGCACGGCAACGGCTGTGCGCGTGCGATAATCGGCATAGGGGAAATGCGTCATGTTGACGGTGATGTCTGGGTTGGCAGCTTCAAAATTTTCAATCAGCTGCTCCATTGCCTGCACGCGGGCATCGAAGAAATACTGCCAATATTCAATTTCAACGGCAGATGCTGGCGCAGCGGCAAGAAGTGCCCCGGACGCGGCGGCACCAAAAAGTGTTTTGCGCAGTAGATTTTTCATCGAGTGGATTCTCCCTTTTGATGAAGCGATGATGCAACCGGCGCAACGCTTGCGATGCTCACGCGTAACCGATTAATTCAATTGAGTTGAGTTAACACGCAAACCAAGCTATTTGGCAAGGCACTATGGTGCTTTCTCCAACCAATCTTGCATATGGTCAGCGCACATCGGGTTCGAACGCTGAGCGATCGCGTGCCTTTAATCGTTCACTTGTGTTGGGAAAGGTGCGCGAAGCAGGCGCAATGGGCCGCGCACAGATCGCGCGCGATACCGGCCTGTCGACCCAGGCGGTGAGCAACATTATCGGTAACTTGATGACCGATGGCTGGTTGCATGAGGCTGGCAAGCGCAACGAGGGGCGCGGCCAACCGGCCATGCAATATACCATTGCCCCGTGCGCAGGCGCTGCTCTGGGCATAGAAATCCGCCCAGCAGCCGTGCTGATAGCGCTGGTCGGTGTGGATGGACAAACCCTTTTCACAGACCGCGTAGCAGTCGAAGCAGCCGATCCAGATACTGTTCATGCAGTTCTGCCAGGCTTGTGCACCCGTGCACTGAAACACTGCACCGCCAAAGCCAGTGAGCGCATACTTGGCGCAGGCGTTGTCATGCCCGGGCCGTTCGGTGCAACTGGCCTTGGCGGTGCGCCATCAGACTTGCCCGACTGGGCGCATATTGATGCGCGTACCCATCTGGAGGATACGCTGGGACTGCCAGTTACAATAGAAAATGATGCCAATGCCGCAGCTATGGCGGAGCGTGTTTTGGGCGTAGCGCAAGATATCGACACTTTTGCCTATCTCTATTTTGGCACCGGCCTTGGCCTTGGCCTGGTGGTCAATGGCACATTGCAGCGCGGCGCGTTTGGCAATGCCGGGGAAATTGGTCATGTGCCAGTGGCCTACCGGGGGGTGCTTTCCCCATTGGAACAAGCGGTCAGCCGCATGGCATTGAAAAAGCATATGCACGCTGCTGGGCAAAGCGCTGATCGGGTGGAGGCGTTGCAAGCGCTAATGGCAGACAATCACCCAGCCCTTCTGGAATGGTTAGACGATGCATCGTCTGCACTTTCACAAGGCGTCGCCATTGTTGAGAACTTGCTTGATCCACAAACGGTCGTGCTTGGTGGCGCTGTTCCCCAGGAATTGGTTCAGGCCCTCATTGCGCGCACAGATCTATCACACCGCACTGTGTCTAACCGTCCAGGGCGTACACGCAATCGCCTGATTGCTGGAACATGTGGGCGCATGACAGCCCCGCGCGGTGCTGCAGCCCTGGTTATCAACACTGCCTTTACACCCAACATCGCTGCGGTTGCCTAGCCCAGCATTGTTTTCCATTTGCAGGATCCAAATCTATGCCCCTGACAGCGCCCCAGCGCATTGCTGATGATCGCCAAACCCCCCGCCTGCTTGCGCTTTGGCGTGCGCTACAACCCTTGCGCAGTGTGGTGCAGTTCATGAACACCGGCGCGCACCCTGATGATGAAACCTCAGCCATGCTGGCGGCGCTGACTTTCCGCGATGGGATCAATCTTTCTTACGCGTGCGCAAACCGTGGTGAAGGTGGCCAAAACGATATTGGCCCAGAAACAACCGAAGACCTGGGCACCGTGCGCACCGCTGAGATGGAACGGGCCGCTGATGTGTTGGACATGCGACTTTATTGGCTTTCCACCAGCCCCGATGATGCGGTGTTTGACTTTGGCTTTTCCAAGTCAGGTGTTGAGACAATGGCCAAGTGGACGCGTGCGCGCACGCTTGCCCGCTTTGTAGATATTATCCGCACTGAAAAGCCCGATATCATCTGCCCCACCTTTCTGGATATTCCCGGCCAGCATGGCCACCATCGCGCGATGACAGAGGCCGCCCACCTAGTGATGGATCTTGCTGCCGACCCAAGCTTTGAGGGCAGCAACTTGCCTGTTTGGCAGACATCCAAACTCTATCTGCCAGCTTGGTCTGGTGCGGGGGGGGCCTATGATGATGAGGTGCCGCCACCGCCGGCTACACTCACCGTGCATGGCAAGGGCGTGGAAGAGCTTTCGGGTTGGAGCTGGGAGCGCATCGGCCAGCATTCGCGCTGGTTCCACAAGACGCAAGGCATGGGCCATTGGGTTGCGCCGGGCGCTGAACGTGATTGGCCACTGCACCTGGCGGACAGCCGGGTGGGCGTAGATACCGGATCAATCACCGACAATTTGCCGATATCTTTGGGCGATCTTGCAGAAGACCCAGCCTTGCAAGCAGCGCAAAGCGCCATTGATGAAGCTATCGACGCCTTCCCCAATCGGGGAGTCATCTTGAGCGCAGCGCAGGCAGCCCATACAGCGCTTCAGGGTGTGATGAGCCAGAACCACTCTCATCGTATCGTGCACAAAAAGGACCAACTGGCGCGCGTTATCCGCCTTGCATCTGGTGCGGAGGCACGCGGTTGGACCCATGAAGATTGGCTTGAGCCTGGCCAATCAACCAAGCTTACTGTTGAGCTGCGCCAGCCGGATGATGGGCAGGCCATAGCAACAGTTGAGATGCCGGATAAGTGGCTAGCAAATGCCAACTCTCTGACCGTTTCCACCGATGCGCTGCCATCTGACCCTTATCCGTCTGTGCATGATCCACTTCACCCTGCCTTGCCTGCGCTGCGGGTCAATGTTGCAGGCACAAGCTCTAATGTGCCGCTGGAAACCATGCCGCTGGTGTTGCCCAAAACGCGCGCCACGCTCTCGGTCGATAGAGCCGTGATCAATCTTGCGCGGCAAGATCGCAGTATCGCGCTTTCGGTGTCGCAGGCCACCCCTGGCGCCATGGCGTTTGACCTTCCAGCAGGCTGGCAACAGTCCTGGTCGGGCTCATCTGTTGTGCTCACAGCGCCTGATGATCTGGCAGCGGATCTGTACACCTTGCCGCTCACGCTCGATGGCCAGCCTGCTAGCAGTGTAAAGCGCTTTGCCTATCCGCACATCGCGCCGCGCCTGCGATCATTTCCTGCCGTCTTGAACATCCGCGCTGCAAACGTGGCTCTGCCAAACGCCAAGATTGGTATTATCAGTGCAGGCAATGAGAATGTGGCCAGTTGGCTCAAAGCATTGGGCTGTGAAGTTGTGGAACTTGATGCAGAAGCACTGGCAGAGCCAAGCGCGCTTGAGGGCCTGACCAGCTTACTGATCGGTGTCTTTGCCCTCCGTTTCCGCCCAGACCTAGCCGCCAAGCTACCTGCCATCCATGCGTGGGTGCACGCAGGGGGCAACCTTGTTACGCTCTACCATCGCCCATGGGACAATTGGGATCCGGACACCACGCCTCCAGCGCGCTTGGAGATTGGCCAGCCATCGCTGCGCTGGCGGGTTACTGATGAAAACGCCGCCGTAACGCATCTTGCACCTGACCACCGGTTGCTCACCGCGCCCAACGCGATTGGGCAGGCCGACTGGACTGGTTGGCACAAAGAGCGCGGGCTCTACTTTGCCAAGAGTTGGGATGATGCCTACACGCCTTTGTTGGAAATGGCAGACCCAGATGAAGCGCCGCACAAAGGGTCGTTGCTGAGTGCGCAAATCGGCAAGGGCCGTCACACCCACTGCTGCCTGATCCTGCATCACCAGATGGAGAAACTAACCCCTGGTGCATTTCGCCTGATGGCAAACCTACTCAACAGCCAATGAGCGATAACCCTGCACCAAGCAGGGGCGACAATCTGCGCGCATCGCTTTGGTTGATCGGCGATATGAGCCTCAACATCTGGGCGCTCAGCATCGTTAAGGCAATGGGCGCGGAGTATGGCGCGATGCAGCTTGTGTTCCTGCGCGCAAGCATCGGCCTGCTTCTGGTTTTGCCATGGGCGTGGCGTGAACGGGCATGCTTTGAGATGCTTGATCGCCTGCCACTTCATGGTCTGCGGGTTGGGCTATCGGTGATTACGCTGGCGATGAGCTTTTTTGCCATCGCGCGGGTTCCCTTTGCACTGTTCACTGCGGTCAGCTTCGTGCGGCCGATCCTGCTGATGATCTTTGCAGCCTTGCTCTTGGGCGAGCGGATCACACGTTTGCGCTGGCTTGCCGCGTTAATTGGGCTTGGCGGTGCACTGATCGCCATCAACCCAATGGGTGCCGAGGCGGTGCAGCTTAACATCGGCGTGCTGGCCTTGCTGGTCACCGTTACAACCGGCACGCTGGCGATCATCCTGACGCGACGGTTAAAAGGTACGCCAACAGTTGTCATGATGCTGTTTTACACTGGCGGCCTTACACTTTGCACTGCGCCTTTTGCGCTGGGTGGCTGGGTGCCTGTAGAACCTGGACATTGGCCGCTTCTTATCGCCATCGGCCTGTTTGCGCAGGCCGCGCAATATTGCTTTTTGAAAGCTCATTGGTTGGGCGATGCAGGTGTGCTTGGGCCCGTGAGTTATCTATCGCTGGCGCTATCCATAACGGCTGGGTTTGCGTTTTTTAACGAGGTGCCAAGCGTGGAATTGCTGGTTGGCGCTGCTATCATTCTGGGTGCTGCGTGGTATGTTACACGCGCCAACTGACCGCACATATGCTTTGCTAAAACAGCACTTGGAGTTGAGTGAATATTGTCACCGATCTGAGCTGGCACTGACTTGCTCCGTTCCTGCGGAACGACCGCTGGTTGCTTCGCCTCTTGCGTCTTTTGGTCTAAAGCCTTATGTGCGCGGCACACGCGCAGCGCTCCCGTCTGCGTCGTTCCCTTTAACGCCCAGCCGAAGGAAATCCCGCCATGGCGAAAGAGAAGTTTGAGCGTAACAAGCCGCATGTTAATGTTGGCACGATTGGTCACGTTGACCATGGCAAGACGACGTTGACGGCGGCGATCACGAAGTACTTTGGTGACTTCAAGGCGTATGATGAGATTGACGGT
>JBGCDM010000013.1:0-4686 GCA_045105395.1 Devosiaceae bacterium
GGTGCCTATCTGGTGGCCGAGGCAGCGCGCCAAGACACATCATCTCTTACGCTCGATATTGACCATCCCGACGCTAGGCTCATTGCCCAGGGTGCTCATCCAGACGCGCATTGGATCGACAGGTTTGCTGGCCTTGATGGAAAGAAGCCGCCCAAACAGATACCGGTAGCAGCGGTTCGTTCGACATTACAAAAATTGCAGTCAACAGCAGCCTACGGTGGCTGGCGGGTGCTCGTGGTCGATAGTGTTGAAGAGCTTAACAATGAGGGCGCAAATGCGTTGCTCAAACCCTTGGAAGAGCCTCCGCACAAGACCGTTATTTTGCTGGTGGCACATACGCTTAGCCGCGTTCTCCCAACGATCCGATCTCGGTGCCGCCACTTAGCATTTTCACCCTTAGATCAAGTTTCCATGCAATCACTCGCGCCAGAAACTGCAAACAGCGAAACGTTGCTAGATCTGGCCCAAGGACGCCCTGGCATCTTGGCTGAATTGGCAAGTGATGAGGCCGTGATTGAAGCTTACACCGTCTTTTGTGATCTGGCTGCCGATGCTGGCCGAAACAAAAGCGAGACAGTGTCCGCCCGGCTAAGTTTCACCGCGGCGGTGAACGCACTTGCGCCTGAAAGCCGCAACTTACTTTTAGCCTTGCAAGAAGACTGGCTTTCACGGCGGGTGAGGGGGGTAGCTGAACCTGCGCCCTTGCAAACACCGACATCATCTCTCTCGCCACATGATCAGTATGTCCTAGCAAACATGTGGAGCGAGCAAACAGCAGCCATTGCCGTGCGCCAAGCGATCAACCTAGATTTGAGTGAGCGCACGATGGCGCTTTTCGCGCGGCTGGATGAGGTTTATAGCCAAGCAATGCACGTTTGATCGTGCGCATCATTCTGCTCCTACCATTTGAAAGCTTTTACCAACTTCATGTCCCAGCGCTTCTACATCACGACTGCAATTTCCTACCCAAATGGCACGCCCCATATCGGACACGCTTATGAGGCCCTGGCGACGGACACGATTGCTAGGTTCAAGCGGCTAGATGGATATGACGTTCATTTTCTCACTGGCACCGATGAGCACGGGTTGAAAATGGATAAAACGGCCCGCGAAGCGGGCATGACACCAGCGCAGTTGGCAGATCAAAATGCTCCACGCTTTGAAGCTATGGTCGAGTCGCTTGGCTGTTCAAACGATGATTTCATTCGCACCACACAACCGCGCCATCATAAGGCATGTCAGGCGATTTGGCAGCGCATGGCCGATGCAGGTGACATCTACAAAGACCGTTATGAAGGCTGGTACTCGGTGCGCGATGAAGCCTATTATGGCGCCGATGAAACCCATGTAAACGATGACGGTGTGCGCCTGGGCCCGCAGGGCACACCCGTGGAATGGGTGGAAGAGGAAAGCTATTTCTTCCGCCTCTCCGCCTTTGAAGATCGATTGCTCAAGCACTACAACGACAATCCCCGATTTATCGGCCCAGATGAGCGCCGCAACGAGGTGATGAAATTCGTTGAAGGTGGCCTGAAAGACCTATCCATCTCGCGCACAACGTTTGATTGGGGTATTAAAGTGCCCGGCGATGATGCACACGTAATGTATGTGTGGGTTGATGCACTAACCAACTACATCACCGCGCTCGGGTTCCCCGATGAAAGCGACCCACGATGGCAGAATTGGCCAGCTGATGTGCACGTCATTGGCAAAGACATTGTACGCTTCCATGCTGTCTATTGGCCAGCCTTTCTGATGTCAGCGGGCATTGCATTGCCCAAACGCGTGTTTGGTCACGGCTTCCTTTTCAACAAGGGAGAGAAGATGTCGAAATCCATCGGCAACGTGATTGATCCCTTCACAATGGTGGATCATTACGGCCAGGATCAGGTGCGGTATTTCTTCTTGCGCGAGGTACCATTCGGGCGCGATGGCAACTACAGCCACGAAGCTATTGTGGGCCGCATCAATGCCGATTTAGCCAATGATCTTGGCAACTTGGCGCAACGCTCGCTCTCCATGGTTGGCAAGAACTGCGAGGCAAAAGTACCCACGCCCGGTGAATTTCTCGAAGCTGACACAACCCTTTTGGCCTCTGCCGATGCTCTGCTGGATACGGCACGGGCAGCTATCGACAATCAGGAATTACACCGCATGCTCACGCCCATTTGGGCCGTGATCGCCGATGCGAACCGCTATTTCGCCGCTCAAGAACCATGGGCACTGAAGAAAACTGACCCCGAGCGGATGCACACAGTGCTGTGGGTCACGGCAGAGACAATCAGAAAAATCGCGATCCTTGTGCAGCCTGTTATGCCGCAGAGCGCTGGCAGGCTACTGGACTATCTAGCCGTAGCAGATGATGCACGCACGTTCGCGCATTTGGAGCAAACCGGCACATTGGTGCCTGGCACACCACTGCCAAAACCCTCCGGCGTCTTTCCACGCTATGTGGAAGAGGAAAAAGGGCAGGGGACCTGAACCCGATGCTGGTTGATAGCCACTGCCACCTGGACTTTCCGGATTTTGAACCTGAGCGTGATGACATCATCGCCCGCGCTGGTGAACACGATATTGGCCATATGGTCACGATCTGCACCCGTGTGGGCAAATTTGATCAGGTCAAGGCTGTGGCAGAAGCCTACGATACAGTTACGTGTTCAGTTGGCACCCACCCGCACAATGCTGATGAAGAACTCGATGTGACAGTTGAGCAACTGGTTGCACTAGCGCAGCATCCCAAAGTGGTGGCGATCGGCGAAGCAGGCCTTGATTATCACTACGACAATGCGCCGCGCGATGCGCAGGCGAAGGGCTTGAAAACACATATTAAAGCGGCGCGCATAACCGGCTTACCTCTGGTTATTCATGCACGCTCAGCTGATGATGATATGGCAGCAATCCTGGAAGAATCTCACGCAGTCGATGGCGCGTTTCCGATGGTATTGCACTGCTTTTCTTCAGGTCTTGAGCTGGCCAAAAGAGGCGTTGCGCTGGGCGCCTATGTTTCCTTTTCCGGCATATTGACCTTCAAAACCGCACAAAGCCTCCGAGACATCGCGGCGCAAGTTCCGCAGGACAGGCTGCTTGTGGAAACCGACGCGCCGTATTTATCGCCAGTTCCTTATCGTGGAAAACGTAATGAGCCTGCCTTTGTTAGCTACACAGCAGCGGTTTTGGCACAGGTCCGCAGTATAGAAGAGACAGAAATAGCAGACCTAACGACAGCCAATTTTCAGCGTCTTTTCAGTAAAGTAGCCCTTGGATGGCGCTAACGCTTACAATACTTGGCTGCGCATCCTCCGCTGGCGTGCCCAGGGTAGGGGGTTCATCCCATGCTGAACGTTGGGGGGCGTGTGACGCCACCAACCTAAAAAACCATCGCAAGCGCTGCTCAGCCCTCCTCACCCGCACTGGACCTGGCGGCACCACGACATGCGTCATCGACACAGGGCCAGACTTTCGCGCCCAAATGCTAGATGCGAATGTCAGTAAGCTTGATGGCGTGATTTACACCCATGAGCACGCCGATCATTTGCATGGCATTGATGATATGCGCCCATTCGCGCTTGTTCAGCGCGCGCGCATCCCTGTTCACATGGATGATCGCACGTTTAATCGCGCTATGACCGCCTTTGGTTATGTGTTTGAAACACCGCCAGGATCGAGCTATCCACCGATCCTTGATCGACGCACCATTGATCATACCGCACCAGTGATTGTTGAAGGTGAAGGCGGAACGATTGAGTTGATGCCAATTCTAGTCAATCACGGCGATATTGATGCACTTGGTTTTAAAATTGGCAAAACGCTTTATCTGCCTGATGTGAAGGCCATTCCTAAAAGCTCACGCGATCACTTCAACGATCTTGATTGCCTGATTATTGATGCGCTGCGCCATAAGTCGCATCCAAGCCATTTCAATCTAGACGATGCGCTGGCGTTTCAAGCTGAGGTGAAACCAGGACGTACTTTCCTCACGAACTTGCACATTGATTTGGACTACGAAACGCTTATGCGCGAGACCCCGGAGAGTGTTGAGCCTGCCTATGATGGCTTGCAGATAACTATCTCCACATAGTGGCGCATCTCTAATTGCTATTTTAGTTCCATAATATATCTTATCGGACAAATGTATGGTGCGTGATCTGACGATTGCTGTGGGTAGCCCCTTGCAGAGCCGCCATCTGCCAAGCCTAAGTTAAACTGACGCGCTATGGTGGAACTTCATCAATGGAGCGACGTGATGGCAACTAAACAGATCGAAACCGCACATCTCTTGCCGCGCGACGACATTGATACGCTGCTGGCGATCATGGCAAAGCTTCGCGACCCGGCAACTGGATGCCCGTGGGATGTTGAACAGACATTCGCATCAATTGTCCCTTACACAATAGAAGAAGCCTATGAAGTGGCCGATGCTGTTCAGCGTGGCGACAAAGAAGATTTATGTGACGAGTTGGGAGACTTGCTATTGCAAGTAGTCTTTCATGCGCAGATGGCAGCCGAGGAGAACAGCTTCGCCTTCAAGGATGTTGTGCAGGCGGTGAACGACAAAATGGTGCGCCGCCACCCACATGTTTTTGGCGACATTGACCGCGATGACCCCGATGCCGTGAAGGTGCGTTGGGAAGAGATAAAGGCTGAGGAAAAGGCCGAAAAGCGAGCGCGACAAGCAGCCAAAGG
>JBGCDM010000014.1:0-18793 GCA_045105395.1 Devosiaceae bacterium
GCTGTGCCTGATGTTTCTTCAATGGTTGCTGGGGTCTGCAGGGCCTGACGGGCCGTTGCCTGTGCGGACTCAACCAACTTGGTGATGGCTGAAATACCATTATCAGCAGCTTCCAGCGTCTGCGTGGCGTTGGAAACGCCATCGAGCAAACGTGCCAAATCGCTTGCGCGGCTGTTGAGCGCAGACGCGGTGAAGAAGTTGGTTGGGTTATCAAGGGCAGAGTTCACTTTAAGGCCGGTCGCCAGACGCTCCTGCGTCTTCGACATCATGTCGGCGGTGTTTTGCAGCGAAAGAAGGTTGGAGCGAACTGCGCTCGAGAGAGTTACATCAGACATTGCTCGTCCTTTTCTAAGGTATGCCAAACGCCCCTGGTGGGCGTTGTGTCCACATTTGTTTCCAAAGTGTAAAGCTTGGTTAACGAGCTATGAACTGACGTGGTAAAGGAAACCTTAATATTGGGACGGCGCGGCAAGACTTTATTAAGCCGCTGATCGGCAGCAAAAAAGGGCGATGCCGAAGCACCGCCCTTGTGTATCGGGTGTCGTAAGGTGAAGTGTCTTAGAACAGACGCAGCACGTTCTGGTCGGCCTGCGAGGCCAGCGACAGAGCGGTCGAAGACAGCTGCTGGCGGGTTTGCAGGGCAAGAAGATTCGCACCTTCTTCGTTGGTATCGGCCAGCGTCAGGTTCGCAGCACCAGTTTCCAGCGTGTTGATCATCGACTTGGTGAAGTCTTCACGCGTTTCAACGATCGAAAGGTTGGAACCGAACTCAGAAGCCTGTGAACGCAAGCTGCTGACGGCTGTGTCCAAAGTGTCGAGCACAGCGTTGATGGCATCATCGGTGTCAAGACCTGTGGTGCCTAATTCCGACAAGCCAAGACCAGCCGCGTCGAACGTTTCACCAGCAATGTCCAGCGTGGACGAACCATCTTCGTTGAAGATCACCGACAGGTCATCGCCGTTCAAGAGGTTCACACCGTTGAAACCCGCATCTTCTGCCAACTCGTCAATCTGACCCATCAGTTCGTTGTACTGGCTCACAAACTCAGCGCGCGCTGTGTTTGCAATCTCACTGGTCTGTTCTGCTTGACCGGTGGCAGTGGTATTGGAAATACCGGCTGAACCTGACTCTGCATTCTCAGTTGCACCAGTGATGGCCACAGACGAACTTGAACCTGTCGAATCTGATGTGATCGTCAGGTCGCCATCGTCGTTGACAGCAGCCGTTGCGCCAGAAACCTGATCGTTGATCAGCGAAGCAACGTTTTCAGCAGTCAATGCGCTCGGCGTAAAGCCGGCCGCTGTTGCCGCTGCTGCATCAATGGTCACCGACTGGGTAGAGCCGCCATCAACAGCAACATCGAACGACAGCGAGCTTGCGGCCACTGCATCGTCACCGGTCACCTCAGCGGCATTGGCAATGCCTGTGGTGTTGGAGAAGCCTGAGCTGTTGGTATCCACAACAGCGGTTGCAGAGATCTCGATGCTGGATGTGCTACCCGTCGTGTCCGACGCGATAGTTACCGTGCCGCCATCATTGGTCGCTGTTGCGCCAGTGATCTGCGAGTTCAGAACCTCGGCTAGCTCGTCAGCGTTGTCGATTACTCCATCATTGTTGCCAATGGCGGCAACAGCTGCGTTATCGATCGTAATGTTCTGGTCAGCGCCATCAACAGCAATAGTGAAGGTGACTGCGTCATCAGCGGCATCAAACGTCGTTGCTGAGCCGAAGGTGAGGTCCACAGAACCAGACGTTGCATCAGACGCGGTACCTGACAGATCAACGTTAGAGAACGTTCCCGCTGTGACTTCACCAGCAGTTGCAGCAGCATCAACCTGCTCAACGGTTGCCGGTGTCTGCAGAGCCTGACGGGCGGTTGCCTGTGCAGACTCAACCAGATTTGTGATCGCTGAGAGACCGTTGTCGGCGGCTTCCAACGACTGCGTTGCGTTCGACACACCATCCAGCAAACGACCAAGATCGTTGGCGCGGCTGTTGAGCGAAGAGGCGGTGAAGAAGTTGGTTGGGTTGTCCAGTGCAGAGTTCACTTTAAGACCAGTCGCAAGGCGCTCCTGGGTTTTCGACATCATATCGGCAGTGTTCTGAAGGGACAGAAGATTGGAGCGCACAGCGCTCGAGAGTGTTACGTCAGTCATTGTTTTTTACCTTCCTAGGTGTTGATTTCGCCTCTTCCTGAGACGTGCTGCTATCAACACCAGGGCGCCCTAAAAACGCGCTAATCAGAATGGTAAAATTTTAGTAATTTCAACAAGATAACGCCTAAATCTTCGCATGATTTATGAGTCTTTAAAGCACGTTTTGGATTCAAGATTCGGTAACCTTGAGCCACACACGCGTTTGCGCACACGCATCCAGCCATCTGGTCACGTCGTAGCGTCGAATGCAGGAGATGCGGGCGAGGAAGCTAAATGGTGCGTCGAATGGTTGGCGCGCCCTGCACAGCTTCATACCGCGCGATGGCACGGCTTTTCAGCGTGGCATTGTTGGGGAATTGGTGGATCACATCACCATCTTGCGCATCACGCGTTTGAATGACCAGCGAACCTGTCGCCTGATGCGTCTTCACATCCATTTCGGATTGTGAGCGCATGGCTTCAGCCCTTAGCCGCGTTTCCTCGCGGCGCGCTTGTTGTTCCTTCAGCGTCGCAGAGCCACTTTGGCTCGGCTTTGTTGTCGGTTCTACTGTTTTAGGGCGTGGCAAATCAGTTGCGGTCGAACCGCTCTTTACCTTGGGTTCGACTGCGGCAACCACAGGCACATAGCCTTGGGGTACGCGCGTTTCCATTGTTTCGTCCTCAGTACACACAACAAGAGAGGCTAGCATGTCTCAATGTGAGTCAGGATAGAACGAACCCATGAATCGTAGGTTAAGGTTTCAGTTAGACATTCTTACGCCGCGGTAAGCACCTATAATGCACGATCAACCGAGATGGCCGCCGCTTGACCGCCACGCATCATAGTACCCGAAGCGCCATAGGTTTTTGGCCTTGAGTTAGCAGATACCTGGTCAGCAAGACGCGACAGCAGATGTTCTGATACAGCCTTTGCCGTGGATACAGTTGCCAGGTTTTTCTGCAACTCCAGCTGAAAAGTTTCATTGAGCCGTCGCAGATCATCTAGTTTTACTGGCACATGGCGCGAAATAAGGTCTTTATGCTGTTGCAACAAACCAAGTGCTGTGCGGTAGGCAAACATAAGATCGTTCTTGGTGTCGTGATCGACGCTTAGCGCGGTGTAAACACCCTCGCGTAACACCTCGGTTTCGCGATGTAGGTGCTGTGTTAGCGAGATGAGAAGGCCGTGCAAATGGTCAGCGAATTGGCTTGCTGTGTCACGGTCGTTAATAGGGCGATCCCAAATCATCTCATTGCTCCTGTACGACACTATCAACAGCTGGTGTGCCTGCTGAACTTTGCTCGCTCATTGCTTCTTGAACGCGCAAAAGTTCGGCCCGCACTTGATCGGCAATCCCAATGCCGCCGGTTGCCGCCATTTCCTTGGCATATTCCTCAACCAGCAGGCCTTTCCACATACGCTCGCCTTCACCGCCACCAAAGGGCTCAGAAATCTCAACGTTTTCGAAAATCGGCTTGAGCATGGCTGACAGCATAACCGCTTCAAATTCTTCAGCTGATGCCTCTATCGCTTCGCGGTTGCCGCCAGCCGCAGCGGCCATTTGCTGGATGCTTTGTGCTGATGGACCCAGCATTGCAGAAGCCTGATTGATCGAAGAGCTTTGCATTACATCACCTCAATTTCAGCTTGCAGGGCGCCTGCGGCTTTAATGGCGTGCAGGATGGCGATCAGATCGCGTGGGCCAATGCCCAAGGCGTTCAGGCCATCGACAAGCTCTCGCAACGTGACCGTTTGTTCAACTACACCCAATTGCACATCTTCTCCTTCAACCACATCAACAGCGGTGCGCGGAACAACAATGGTTTCGCCGCCTTCAGCAAAAGGCTGTGCCTGGCTGACTTGCGGCTCTTCGGTGATTGTTACCGTGAGATTGCCCTGGGCAATGGCAACAGTAGACACGCGCACATCACGGCCCAGCACGATAATGCCGGAGCTTTCATCCACCACGATACGTGCGGCTTGGTCTGGCTCAATCAGCAGCTGCTCGATATCGGTGAGCAGCTCCACCATCGTGGTGCCGTAACTTTCAGGGAGCGATACACGAACAGTACCAGGATCAGTGCTTACCGCCAGCTCCTCGCCCAGCAGTGCATTGATGGCCAAAGCCATACGACGAGCGGTTGTGAAATCAGGATTACGCAGGGCCAAGCGCACTGTGCTCATGTTTGCCAAGTCAAAATGGACCTCGCGTTCGACCAGCGCACCATTGGCAATGCGCCCTGTGGTCGGCACACCGCGGGTGATGGAGGCTGCTGCGCCCTCTGCATTGAAGCCAGCGATGGCAACGGGCCCTTGCGCAATAGCGTAAACTTCACCGTCTGCGCCTAAAAGTGGGGTCACCAAAAGCGTGCCGCCTTGCAGGCTATCAGCATCGCCCAGCGCCGAAACAGTTACATCAATCCGTGTGCCTTGCGTTGCGAAAGGGGGTAAGTTCGCCGTTACCATCACGGCAGCTACGTTGGCGGTGCGCAGTTCTGCACTTGGTGTGTTGACGCCAAGGCGCTCAAGCATGGCGCGCAGGCTTTGCCGCGTGAAGGGCGCGTTGTTCAGTGTGTCGCCAGAGCCATTAAGGCCAACAACAAGGCCATAGCCGACCAGTTGGTTTTCTCGCACGCCTTCAAAATCGGCGATGTCTTTGATCCGCGAGCTTGCCAATGCAGGAATCGATAAGGCGATTGTTATAGCAATTGCGAAGAGCAAAGTGGTGATTGAGAGGATATGTGCGCGCATTTGCGGCTCCAGTGTGCAGCGGTTTGTCTAATCCATTACAAGAGCCGTGCCAGTTTGATGACTAGGTGCTTACCTATCTGAAAAATATGCGGAAATTCGTATTTCAACGCCGAGGCAAGTCCTCGCATTGCCTTTCACTGTGTGTCAGGTCTACCGGCTTGCAGGTCAAAATTGCCGGGCTGTTAAGGCTTGGTTAACCATGTTGACCGGACAACGGGGTGGGCAATATACAAGGGCTGGAGGGCCTCATGCGGGTCGAAGGACCAAAATCATCCACCTCAGTGGGTAAGGCTAAGAAGGCTGCATCTGGCTCTGGCGCATTTAGTGTTCCGGCCGGTGACAGTGGTGGCCAGTCTGCTGCATCCAGCGCAGCATCTGGCGCGATGGGCGTGCAGAGCTTGGACGCAATTCTGGCGCTGCAATCGGTTGATACTGCCGAGGATAAATCACGCAGGGCTGTGCGCCACGGCCATGATTTGCTCGATCAATTGGAAGCATTACGCGCAGATTTGTTGGCCGGGCATATTTCGCCACAACGCGTTGGTGCATTGCTTGCCTTGTTGCGCGCTAAGCAGGGCGCTGATGATCCTGCGCTTGCAGCTTTGGTGGACGATATATCGCTGCGTGCACGCGTTGAGTTGGCAAAGCTCGGCGTTGAGCCATAGCCGCCTGCGTTAAATTTGATGCATCTGGCTATCGTTCTGCCGCTATAAGTTAGTTGCTAACAGGCTAAAAAAGAGACCCGAAACCGTTGCTTGTCCGCGTTGGTCTGATGGCGTATAGCCTGCGCCAACTTCAACCATAGGCGTTAAGCCGATTCCGGGCGGAGGGAGCGTGATGTTGGACGTACAAGATAGCTACCGGCCATCAGAAGATGAGCCCTTTATGAATGATCGCCAGCGCAACTATTTTCGAAAGAAATTGGTTGACTGGAAAGAGGACATCCTTGCTGAAGCACGCGATACGCTTGCGACAATGCAGGACGATACGGTCAACCACCCAGATATTACCGACAGGGCATCATCGGAGACCGACAGGTCTGTTGAGCTGCGTGCCCGTGATCGTCAGCGCAAATTGATTTCCAAGATTGATGCTGCGCTTCGCCGTATCGACGAGGGGACGTACGGATACTGCGAGGAGACGGGTGATCCGATTACACTCAAACGCCTCGACGCGCGGCCAATCGCAACATTGTCGCTTGAGGCGCAAGAGCGTCATGAACGGCGTGAAAAGGTTTATCGCGACGATTGATCGTTTGCTCTTTCAAGACACATAAAAAAAAGGCGCGGCATCTGTTCTGGATGCCGCGCCTTTCTTGTCTGGCGTACCTGATAAGGGGCTCAATATGGGGAGCTGGGCCCCTCGCTAAGGAGAGACAGGCGCCAGAAGAGTTGACCAATGGGTTGGAGCATTGGCCAGCTCTGTTTCGTTAGAATGGCATAATGATATCAAACAGTTGCTGTCCGTAGCGTGGCTGTTGAACATCGGTGATTTGACCGCGGCCACCGTAGGCAATGCGCGCCTCGGCAATTTTTGATGAGTCGATGGTGTTTGATGCATCGATATCTTCTGGGCGCACAACACCAGCAACCACCAGTTCGCGCACTTCAAAGTTGACGCGCACCTCTTGGCGCCCTTCGATGACCAAATTGCCGTTTGGCAGAACTTGCGTAACCACCGCTGCCACAGTTGTGGTCAGGCGTTCTGATCGATTGACGGCCCCTTGCCCTTGCGAGGAAGAATTGGTGCCAAAGTTGGCAATCGCTTCAGGAGAGCCGCCTTGGGGAAGAATGCGCTCAAGCTGGTAGCCGATCATGCCGCCACCACCGAGCTCTTCATCGGCCGTTCGTGTGCGCGAGGTTTGGTTGGCGATCTGAGCGCTGTCGGTAATGTCGACATTGACCGTCACCAGATCTCCAAGTTGTGCCGCCCGCTGATCATCAAAGAAGGCGCGCGAACCTGATCGCCATAAGGAGTTGGGGCTATACGTTGATACAATCGGCTCAGGCATGGGCATCGACACGGGGCGATAACCCGGTTGAGCTGTGGGGTTCTCAATAGCTGAAAGCGCTGGTTGCTCACCGATATTGGCTATGCGATCTGCTGCCGAACAACCGGCAAGGGCTGCACCTGCTAGAGCCACTGCTGCAACGCGTTTGGTAATGGAAAGAATGCTCATTGGATGCGCTCCACAACGCTGGAGGATTGGGGGGATGCGGTTTGTGGGATGGAACTGCGTGCAATATCCTGCATGGGTGCAAGGACATGCACCACACCGTGACCAGCAACAACGCCGCGAACCATCTGGTTGGATTGCAGGTTCATCACATCAATCGATTGGCCGTGAGCGCCTTCATCCATGGCGCGTGCACGCACAGTTAGGGCAAGCGAACCCTGGCGATAGATGAGGGTTACCAGCTCTTGTCGCTCAACCATGAGAGGTTCAGTGAGATCATCTGGGCCAAGTGGGCTGCCTGTGCGCAGTGAGCGACGGGCTGCTTGGCCAACAATGTCAGCCGTTTCAACCAGCATGGGTGTGCCCATGGTGCGGTTGAACGCAATATCTTGCATGCGCAAATCTGATGCACGGATAACATCGCCGCGGCCAATAGGGCGGCCGAGTACTGGTACCAGGACACGATGCTCTGCGCGGCCACTCAGGCGCGCCACTTCTGCACCAGAAGGTGTGCGAATGAGGGCCGAGAAGCGCTCAGATCGACCAGATGGTGATGCGAGTAGATCAACAACAAGGCGATCAACCAACTCGCTGCCAATCATAGTTGGGGCAGGGCTGTTGGCCAGGGTGAGCGCATAACGACCAGCACCTTCGCCGCGAAGCTCGGTGAGTTGTGTTTGAAGCGCAAGTGAGACCATGCGCTCGAAATCATTGGAGTCCAGACGTGTGCCGGCGCGTTCAACGGTGATCTCCAGCAAACCGCCAAGATCAACCTCATTCAGGCCGATGCGGCGAACTGCATCCAATACATGGTGGCTGGGTACCGTGCCGCGTGTGCCAGGCTCTGGAGCGCGGAAAACCGGTGTTTCGGCATAACGACCTGCATGGTCGAACAGGTCGCCAACGGTCACGATTTCTGAGGCGACGATGGATGTGGGGCGCAGCAAAGGCATAAGTGTTTCGAAAGGAGCGGAAACACGCTCGCCAATGGCGGTTTGTGCTAACGAAAACGGCGCCGCGACGAAGAAAAAGACCAGTGCAAGAAGCAAACGAGTGATCATGGTTCGGTACTCCCTAGCGCAGCATTTGCGAAGTGTTGGACATCATCTCGTCGGCGGCACTCACCACACGAGCGTTCATCTCGTAGGCGCGCTGAGCAGCAATAAGATCTGAAATTTCTGTCACTGAGTTCACGTTGGCGATTTCAATGTAACCTTGGCGAACACTGCCAAAGCCTTCAGCGCCTGGGTTCCCGGTAAGTGGGTTGCCGCTAGAGGCTGTTTCCATAAACAGATTGTCACCAACAGCTTGCAGGCCGCTTTGGTTGATGAATCGAGCCAGCTCAATCTGCCCTATGTCGGTTGCTTGAGCATTGTTGCCGAGGATGGCTGACACCGTGCCATCGATTGAGATCGAAAGGCCGCGCGCATTATCCGGGATTGTTATGCCGGGCTGAACGGTGAAGCCATCGGCGGTTACCAGCGTACCAGTTGCGTCGCGCTCAAAGGTACCAGCGCGTGTGTAGGCTGTTCCACCATCAGGTAGTTGGATCTGGAAAAAACCGTCACCAGAAATCGCCATATCCAGCTCTTTCTCGGTGGGAATTATGGACCCTTGGCTCATGATGCGCGGCGTGGCGGCCGTCATAACACCGGAGCCGATTTGAACACCCGATGGCACCATGGTGCCCTGCTCGGAGGTTTCCGCGCCAACCCGGCGCAGGTTTTGATAAAGCAGGTCCTGGAATTCAGCGCGTTGGCGTTTAAAGCCAGCTGTACGCATGTTGGCAATGTTGTTGGAGATAACCTCAACATTGGTCTCCTGCGCCATCATGCCAGTCGATGCGATGTAAAGTGCTTGCATGGTCGTTTCTCCTTCGGGTCGCTAGCTCAAGCGACCAAGCATGCGGATGGCTTCCTGCCGCATCTCGTCTGATTTGCGCAGCATGTTGGCTTGCATTTCGTAGGCACGCTGAACTTCCACCATGCGTGACATTTCACGCACAGGCTGAACGTTTGATTCTTCGAGAACGCCCTGTGTGACGCGCACGCTGGCATCAGGATCAGCCTCAACCGGAGCCTCATAGAGATTGCCGCCGATCTTCTCCAGCTCTTGCTCATTGGCAAAAGACACAAGCTGGAGCGTGCCGCGAGCGCCGGCATTGGTTGTTACCTGGCCAGTACCGGTGATGGTGATGTCCGCATCTTGCGGGCTAAATAGGATAGGGGTGCCGCCAAGCGAAATTACTGGATGCCCCGATGCCGTAACGAGCTGGCCCTGATCGTTGATTTGCAGCGCGCCATCACGCGTGTAGCGAATGCCCTGCGGTGTCTCGACTGTAAGATAGCCACCTTGGGAGAGGGCTATGTCCAGTTCGTTGCCAGTGACCTGACGGGCACCTGGTTCCATATCGCGGTACGTTGCCCAGTCTTGTACAAAGGCAACATCATGATCGCGGTTTTGGAACGCCGAAGCTTCAGCGCGCGGCATCAAATAATCTTCAAACGCCACGCGCTCGGCCTGATAGCCGGTGGTGTTCATGTTCGCCATGTTGTTAGCGATCACGTCCAATTCGCGACGCAATGCAATCTCTCGAGATAGGCCAACCAGCTGTGCATTCATCATGAGCGGCGATTCCTCTCCTTGAACCGTTAAGACATGCAGCGTGCATTTGCGGCTGCATGGGTCTCGTTCGGGTCACAAGTCAGGCTCCCCAGCCGACATCATGGTGAACGATGTCTTACCAGTTGCATGCACCGTGCCAGTTTATATATATTCAATAAAAACAATGCATTGATTGAAATATCTCGTAAGCCGACGGCAAATTTAGGCTGTTGTTGCCGTGCGTCAGGGGCCTCTACCCGGCAATTCTCGCCGGGTCGTCAACACTTCGTTAACCATAGGCGCCCAATGGTCCTTGTTAGGAAATGTTAATTGGGTGCTGGCCATGGCCGATACAGATGTAGCCGAAGCAGAAATTGCCGCTGGGGACGATGCCAATGGTGATGAAGATGCGGGTGGTAAGCGCAAGCTTTCTAAAAAAACGCTGATGATCGTTGGTGCTGGCGGCGTGGTTATGTTGCTTGGTGGTGGCGCGGGTGCTGCTTTCCTTCTTGGCTGGTTCGGTTCTGACAGTGCTGAGGAGGTGGCAATTGAGCAGGCTCAAGCCCCTCGCTTTTATTATGATCTTCCAGAGATCACGGTGAATTTGGCCAATGCTGAGCAGCGGGCGCAGTATCTGCGTCTTACCGTTGCGCTTGAGCTTCCAAGTGAAGACATCATCGGGGTGATTGAGCCAAATTTGCCACGTATTTTGGATGTCTTTCAGACTTTCCTACGCGAGCTTCGCGTCTCCGATTTGGAAGGTTCAGCTGGGCTCTTCCGTTTGAAGCACGAGCTTCAGCGTCGCATCAATTTGGCAATTTTCCCCGCAGAGGTCGATGCCGTCCTCTTTCGTGAAATCATCGTGCAATAGGAGCTGATGGCAATGGCTGAAGATGATGATTTTGACGGTGAAGAGGATGATGCTGATGACATGGCCGCCCAGTGGGCAGCTATGCTTGATGATGAGGATGAAGAAGAAGCTGATTCCCAACAAAAAGGCGCTGACCGTGTTCTAAGTCAGGATGAGATTGATAACCTTCTCGGCTTCAACGCTGATCAGGGCCATGATGGTGAAACATCAGGCGTGCGTGCCATTATCAATTCCGCATTGGTGTCTTACGAACGCCTGCCGATGCTGGAAATTATCTTTGATCGGTTGGTGCGACTGACCACAACCAGCCTGCGCAATTTTACCTCGGACAATGTGGAGGTTTCGCTCGATGGCATCACATCTGTGCGCTTTGGTGACTATCTCAATTCCATTCCGCTGCCGGCTATCTTGTCGGTTTTCAAAGCTGAAGAGTGGGACAATTTTGGCCTCATAACGGTTGATTCCAGTCTTATCTATTCAGTTATTGATGTTCTGCTTGGCGGACGACGCTCCTCGTCGTCACTAAGGGTAGAGGGACGCCCCTACACAACAATTGAAATGAACCTTGTGCGTCGGATGGTTGAGGTTTTGATCAGCGATGCTGAGGCTGCCTTTGCCCCACTGTCAAAGGTCACGTTCAACGTTGACCGGCTTGAAACAAACCCACGGTTCGCCACGATTTGCCGCCCGGCCAATGCTGCCATTCTGGTGGAAATGCGCGTTGATATGGAAGATCGCGGCGGCAAGGTTGAGCTGCTGATCCCCTACGCGACTATTGAACCCATTCGTGAACTTCTGCTGCAGATGTTTATGGGGGAAAAATTTGGCCGTGACTCCATCTGGGAAAGCCATCTGGCAACCGAAATTTATTCGGCGAAAATGGGCGTGGATGCGGTGATCTATGAAGAAATGATGCCGCTTTCAAAAGTTATGGCTTTTGAAGAAGGCCAAACCCTTATGTTTGATACCGCTCCTACGGATTCGATCCTGCTCAAATGTGGCGACACTGTTCTTACAGAGGGGCAATTGGGCCAGCGCGACCGTAATGTGGCTGTGCGCGTTCTTAAAAATCTTTGCCGTCCAAAAACTACATTGGCATCCTTTGAGCATGCCCAAAAACCCAACGCATTGGAGCCATAATGTTTAACCTGCCGCTGAGTGTCGTTATTGAAGGCTTGGTTGCCATATTGCTGGTGATCACAATCGGTTATTGCATTCTGCTCAACAGCCGTTTGAAGCGCCTTCGCGCTGATGAAGAGGGCTTGCGTGCCACCATTGGTGAATTGCTGACCGCCACTGAAATTGCCGAGCGTGCCATTCAAGGTTTGCGCACAACATCTGCACAGTGTGATCAAGCGATCGGACAGCGCCTCAAAGAAGCTGCCCATGTATCTGATCAATTGTCTGCAAAGCTCAATG
Source organism: Devosiaceae bacterium (assembly GCA_045105395.1). Taxonomy (GTDB): domain Bacteria; phylum Pseudomonadota; class Alphaproteobacteria; order Rhizobiales; family MH13; genus MH13. The sequence continues at coordinate 11,959 of JBGCDM010000014.1, forward strand.
CTGCTGGCGCTGTTGCGCAGCGCGTGGGCAACGCGCCTGCAGGAGGCGCGCAGAAGGTGCAGGCGCACGCTGCACGCGCTGTCAAAGCCGTGCCAGCACCTGCTCAACCAAACTCTGCTCCTGCCGCGCCAACTGATAGCCCAAGCCGTCGCTTGGATGATGCGGCTCGTGCTTTGCAAGAACGCTTACAAAAAGTGGCCTCTTAAGGCGCCATTAGGAGACCTGCCGTGCGCTCGATCCGCCTTCTTCCTGTGGTTATTGCAACGTCACTGATGTTGCTTGGGCTCAAGGGCTTCAACTTCGTTATGGGGCCTGAAAATGCCATAACCGGTGTAGAGCCAGTGTTGGCGCAAGATGAGGACGCTGACGCTGAAGAACTATCAACTGCTGACCAAATTTCCCAGTCTGCTGCGGCGCTTCGTGCAGCAGCAGAAGCAGCTGCGGCCAGTCGTGATGCGCAGGGGGTAAATATTGATGATTTGCCGGTGGAATCATCTCGCGATGCATTGATTGACAGGTTGGGTGACCGGCGCGTGCTTATGGAGGAGCGTGAGCAAGACCTGCGCGTGCGTGAGCAATTGTTACAAGCGGCCGAGCGCCGCCTTGAGGAGCGCTTAGCTGAGCTTACAGCTCTTGAAGAGCGGGTGAGCGCCGTTGCCGATGCTGAAGAAGAGCGCGCAAGTGATGAAATCGCGCGCTTGGTGCAGGTTTATTCTGCCATGCGTGCCAAAGATGCTGCTGCGATTTTTGATCTGCTCGATCTTCCAATTTTGATGGAAGTTTCCAATGCAATGAACCCTCGCAAGATGGCCGATATTCTGGGTGAAATGCAGCCCGAAGTTGCTCGCCGATTGACCATTGCTCTTGCTGGTGCAACCCCGCGCGTCGAGGTGCGCGATGACAGTGCGATGGGCGAACTGCCTCGTATTGAAGGTGTTCCGGTTCAGTAAGTGCTTCTTAAGGGCTGCCACGTAATATCGCGATCATGTGTGATTTGGTGGTCCGGGTGGTCTTGCGCTGTAAATCTGGAATTGTAGGTGCTTTTCGAACGTCTCAACGCTTTGTTGTTGGGGCGTTTTTATGCTTGGGCTTTGCGTTTATGCTCGCAGTGCCCTCAGCGCCGGTTTCAGCGCAAGAGCTATCTGCGATCGCGGTATCTGAACGTGAGCGCGATTATGGGCGCCTGACCCTGCAATTTCGTGACAGGCTGAGTTTGCCACCCTACGAGCTAACGGCTGAGAATGGCGTGCTGCGCATTGTATTTGAGGATGCTGTTGAAACCGACATCAGTGATTCAACACGCGTGTTGGCAGATTTTGTGACCATCGCGCGACAAGATCCTGATGGGCGTGCCCTACGGTTTGGACTTGCCCGCGCGGTACGCATCAACACAATGGAAGCCGGTGAGACACTGTTTATCGATTTCTTGCCCTCCACGTGGCAGGGGTTTCCTCCGCCATTACCCGAAGAGGTTGTATCACGGCTTGCAGAACGCGCGCAGCAAGCGGCCCGTGAAGCTGCTGAGGCTGAGCGCCGCCGCTTGCTAGGCGAGCTCGAGCCGGAAGTTGAGCTGCGTGTTGGCAGCGCACCAACCTTCACCCGCTACGCTTTCAACTGGAACGTGCCTTTCAATGTTGCGGTAACCCAAGAAGGCGCATCGCTTGAAATGGAGTTCGACTATGATGTGTCGATCGACCTTAACCCGGCTCTGATTGATCAAGCCACTGAGCTGGAATCCATTGAGTTCAACCGGGATGGCGCAAGCCTAAAGGTGGCAATGGATGTCGTACCAGGTTCCGGCCTTCGTTGGTTCCAGGACGATTTGCGGTTTATTGTCGATTTGGACCGAGACGAACCTCGTGGCGAACAAGACGTTGAAAGTGATGTGGTCGATCGCTTGCTCTCGCAGATCAATCCAGGTTCTGGTCAGCCAGAAACCTCGACGCGGTTTTCCAGCGTAGGCGAGCGTTCTGACGAGGTTTTGGCCCCTGATCGTGTTGATCAAGTGTCCGAGAATGCGCGCGATCTTGATCCTGCTGCACTCGTTGCTGTCGAGCTTGATGAACTTGTTTCAGTTGAAATGACAAACCCAGAGACAGAGACGGTGGTAGAAGACACTCCAGTGGTTGCTGGAGAGGTATTTGAAGCACTTGCGCAGCGCCCCGATGTGGTTACAGCGCCTGCTTTGCGGACAGGGCAATCGCCGGAAATTTCAACGCAGCTCGATGATGCTACCGAGGCAGATATTACACGCGTTGAGGTGCGTGAGGATGGCGATACAACACGTATTATCTTTCCCTTCCAGCAACCGACTCCAGCGGCTGCTTTCCGTCGTGAATCCTTTGTAACGCTGGTTTTCCAGTCTGCTATTCCCTTTGATCTGAGATCGCTGCGCTTAGAGCTTGCAGATAAGGTGCGTTCGATACAGCCAACGCGAGTTGGGGATCTCAATCTCATTCATTTGGAATTGGAAGAAAACGCTCTGATTTCCATGATCGCGAGCGGTGATCGCTGGGTGATGTTTTTGGGTCCATCGGTTGTAGAACCGCCGTCTGGTTTACAACTGGGGCGTGGAACCTTACCCGATGGCCGTGCATTTGCTGAAGTGATTGACGAGGGTTTTGGGCGACTGCATCGCATTACCCATCCTCATGTTGGTGATATGCTCTACGTTGTGCCGATGCTTGGCCCTACGCGTGGAGCTTTGGCGCGGCAAGATCTTGTTGAGTTTGAGGTGATGCCTTCCGTCCAGGGTCTGGTCTTAAGGCCCAAGATCGATGCCTTGGAGATCGAAGTTGAACCGGGCAGGGTGCTTGTGGCGCGTGAAGAAGGTCTGCGCCTATCTGAGGTTGGCTTGTCGCTTGGATCCTTTGGGTTCTCGCCAGATGAGCGTCCTGGCTATGTTGATTTTCGAGCCTACATCGCCGATGGCCCTGGCAGTTTCAAGAGTCGCAACGAGGCCTATCAAAACGCCATCGCGGCTGCTGAGGGCCCAGTGCGGATCGAGCGGCTGCTGGACTTTTCAAGGTTTCTAATAGCGTTTGGAATGGGGCAGGAAGCCAAAGGATTGTTGGATATTGCCCAGTCTGAAGCCCCCTCATTGGAACATGATGAAGTATATCTGACATTGCGTGCGGCCGCGCTTACCTTGGCTGGGCGGCATGAAGATGCGCGCTCTATTGCCCAATCGCACGCTATGGAGGGCGTTATTGATGCACGCTTTTGGGGGCTGCTAAACAACGCTGCCTTGCGTGACTGGGCCGCTGTGAATGCCGAATATGATGAGATAGCAACGATTTTTGATGGTTACCCAGCAGGCTTGGTGGCGCGTGCGCGACTGGATGGCATTGAAGCGGCGCTGGAAGTGCAGGCCGTTGATATCGCGACGGATCGTCTTTCGCAGGTAGACCCATCACGTTTGAACGATGATCGTTTACGGTACCGTCTTACGCTTCTTCAGGCGCAACTTGATCTGGCAAGAGGGCGTATCGATGAAGCGCTAACGGCCTTCGACGCTGTTCGCGACATGGCCGATGGTCCACTGGGCGCGCAAGCCACATTGCTTGCTATTGAAGCGCGCATCTTGGCTGGCGACCTAACATCAGAAGAAGGGCTGGAGCAGCTTGAAAACCTCGCCGTTGCGTGGAGGGGTGATGAAACCGAAGTGCGCTCGAGGATGTTGCTGGGTGATTTGTACATCGAGCAAGGCCGCTATGGGGATGCGCTTAATGCGCTCAAAGGCGTTTTGATTGCCCAACCAGAGCATCGCTTGGCCAATGATGTGTCTGATGAGATGCAGTCGATATTTGTTGATTTATTTCTCAATGGTGAAGCCGACAGATTGCCTGCAATTGATGCGCTGGCGATGTTTTATGATTTTCGCGAGCTAACACCCATTGGTCGTCGTGGTGATGAGTTGGTGCGTCGTTTGGCAGATCGTTTGGTTGGCATTGACCTGCTTGATCAGGCGGCTGATCTGCTTTCCCACCAGGTCGATAACCGATTAACAGGCGCTGCAAAGGCGCAAGTGGCAGCCGATTTGGCGTTGGTTTATCTGATGGACTATCGCCCATCAGAAGCCGTGGCTGTGCTTCAGCGTTCCCGGGTTTCCCAGGTGCCAATGTCCATTGAGCGTGGTCGCCGTGTCATCGAAGCGCGGGCGCTATCTGAACTTGGTCGGCACGAGCTGGCACTGGAAATGCTGCGTGACCTCGAGGGCACGGATGTTGCTGGCGTGCGTGCGGATGTGTTGTGGAATGCTGAGCGCTGGGTTGATGCTGGTGAGGCTTTGGAACGCGCGCTTGGTGAACGCTGGAATGATGGTGTGCCGCTTGATGAGGGTGAAATGCAAGAGCTGCTGCGCGCCGCGATTGCCTTTAGCTTTGCAGATGATGAGTACGCCTTGAACCGGCTGCGCGCCCGATATGATGCCAAAATGTCAGAAGGCATTTATGCCAGCGCTTTTGATGTGGTGACCGCACCCATCGAAGCTCAAGGCAGTGCATTTCGCGATGTTGTGCGCGGTATTGCGGGGCTGAACACGTTGAACCGCTTCTTGAGCGATTACCGCTCAACTTTCTCCTCGCAAGCAACTATGCAGCCTACGCCTGGCGCTTAAAGATCACCTGTCTGGCTATAAGCCGGGCGGCTGTCCATAGCTTTGCACCAGCGAACCGGCCACCAGGTTCCATCCATCCACCAACACAAAGAAGATCAGCTTAAACGGTAGTGATATGATCACTGGCGGCAGCATCATCATGCCCATCGACATCAGAACTGACGCCACAACCAGATCGATAATGATGAAGGGAACAAAGAGCAGAAAGCCGATTTCAAAGGCACGTCTGAGCTCTGAAATCATGAATGCAGGCACAAGGACGGTGAGGGGGACGGCCTCTGGCCCTTCAGGTGTTTCGGCCTGTGCAAGATCTAGAAAGAGCCGCAGATCGTTTTCGCGAACATGGGTGCGCATGAACAGATGGAAAGGCTCAGAAGCGCGCGCGAAGGCTTCATCCAGTTCAATCGTTTCATCAATCAGCGGCTGAATGCCAACATCATAGGCTTCCTGAAATGTAGGAGCCATGATGAACGCAGTTAGAAACAGTGCCAGCGAAATGATCACCGTGTTGGGCGGGGCCGTTTGTAAGCCAATGGCGGTGCGCAAAAGCGAGAGCACAACAACGATCCGGGTGAAGGATGTGACCATTACCAAGATTGAGGGTGCAAGCGAGAGCACAGTGATCAGGAGGATGATCTGAACGGCGCGCTCGGTAACGCCCAAATCATCACCCAGCGAAATGGAAATGTCTTGCGCAAGGCCCTGCGGCACGATTGCAAGCGAGATAGCAGCAATCAATGGAGCGAAGATAAGCAGCGGCCAGAAGCGCCGTAGAGTACCGCAGCTCTTGCCGGAAGCTTTGGCACTATGGTCCGCTGGATGCTTGCAAGTGCCGCATACCGATTTTTTAGCGTTTCCGCTGGTGCCGCTCACAATTGCCCTATTGGTTCAAAGCTATCATTTGCCGTCTGGATCGCCAGCGATCTCACCAAGCAGGCGGCGCATCTCATCATCCAGATCATCAGCAGATTGTGGGCTATCGCCTTCTGCAGCAGCTTTTTGCGGTTCTTTTGCCTGTTCCTCGCTGCTCACAGCATCATCGGCTTCATCTTCATTCTTGCTATCGGTGGGTGATGGCTTTGGCTCAGGATTGAGCATAGCTGAGATATCAACGGTGTTGTTCTGGTCTGATGTATGCGTGGCATCACCCGCTTTGGCCAGTGTGGTGGCACCTGCGGCTGGGCCTCGGCTTGGGATAGCCACGGGGATAGGCGGATCGCTGCGGCCAGACAATTCGACCGGAATGTCGTCAGCTGGGGCCTTGTTACCCTGCGTTTTAGCGTCAGGCTTGTCTGCTTCTGATTTCAAAGGGGCCTGATCCTCGGACACGGTTTTGGCCTCTTCTGGAGCTTTAGCTTCAGATGTTTTGCGCTCCGCTCGCACGCTTTCCAGGCTCAAGGGATCCAGCGGCTTCGGGTCTTCCTTTGAGGCAGCAGCCTTTGCCGACGTAGGAGCTGCGGGCGTTACGGGAATGTCTGGCTCAGCGTCAGGTTTTGGCGTGCTCTCAGCCTCAACAGCCAGATCATTGAAGTCTGGCAATGGTGGTAACGGCGGCAAGTCAATCGCGGGTTGGTCCTCGTCCGCTAGATTGTCCAACTCAAAATTGTCCAGATCCAGCGCGGCTTCCAGCTCTCGTTCCAGTTCTTTGTCGCTTGGTCCGCCGACAGATGACGCTTCACTTGGATCATCCAGCAAGCTTTGCGATAGGGCGTCATCGAGCGACTGCGACAGAGCATCACGTTCATTTTGAGCGACCGATGATGGCTCTGGCTTAGCCGGCACTGCGGCAGGTGTTGCAGGTGGGGTAACCGTTTTAGCTGGTTCAGCTGCTGCCAAGCTAGATCTTGCGGTTTCAGGTGCTGCGGCTGTTGTTGGCTGTGGGGTAGTTGTTTGTGGGGAAACCGTTGGCGCGGCTGAGGATGCCGGTGAGGATGTTGAAGCAGCAGCGCTGGAGGCGGCATCTTCAGAACGGCCAAAGCTGAAGGGCTTTACGCTGGCTGCTTGTGTTGTTTTTGCGGACAGTCCACTTGCAGCGGCGGCCACACCACCTGCTGCCAGGCCACCAACGCCCACAGCTGCGGCCCTTGCTGCACCAAAGCTTTCAGGCCTGGGCTCAGCTTCCTTTGGCTTTTCTGCCGTTTCTGTTTGCTTGCGAGCAAGAGCAGAGGCGAACCGATCCGAGCGAACGCCTTGGCCAGATGATCGTTGGAGAATGTT
>JBGCDM010000015.1:0-33152 GCA_045105395.1 Devosiaceae bacterium
AAGGCCGCCAAGGCCTGTTGGCATCATGTAATCCGCCACACCTATGCGCTTGTTCGACCAGCTTTCTTTATACTCGCTCATTGGCGCCAGCATGTCGTAGCTTGGCCAGTTGGATTCAAATCCGTGCATAATGGAGGATTCCATTTGAACCTTGCCAGCGCTTTGGGTTTCAAACTGCGGATCATAGGTACCCATAAACGCCGCATTGCCTTGGCTGCCCACAAGGCCAATTTCGATGGCAATGGGCCTGTCATCCAGCGATTGAACAAAAAGGCGTATCGGGTTGTGCGCGCTTTTACGCCCACATGCCGCCTTTAAACAGGCCAGTGCTCGGGAATCCATGAACGCTCTGCTGGAAAAGCCGCGCTCTGCCAACCAGGTCAATTTCCACTCCAAAGCCTTTTGGCAAAGCGCCTCAGCCTCTTCACCTGCTTCCACTGTTTTAAAAGTTAGGCTGCCCATCTCGTCCAGGACACGGCGCTTTTTCTTGCGGTTCTTTTTGGATCGCTTGGAAAATGTGTCGAAGTAAGCCTCTGCACTCTCAAAGGCTGATAGGTCGATGATACCAGCCTCGCGAGGCTCACCAATGGCGCTCTTCTCCATCTGAAGCACGCTATGAATGCGCGCATCAGCGCGCACATTGCGTAGGTGTAATCCACTCACTGTCCAGCTGCTGAGCAATGCATTGAGCGATTTGCGCAGCGCGTCTACATCGCATGTTGGCTCCATCAGAAGATCGCCATATTGCACCAGCGGCTCGCCAATCCATTCGGCCATGGTCGCCATGCCTTTGATGCGCTGTGCAAACGGGGCAAGCGCAATCATGGTTCCATTTTCATTATAAAAAGCAAGCACATGCGCCCGGTGCGTTGGCGCATCACAAAATACATAGGCATCGAGCCAAGGCAGGCACACGTCGTAGGATTGAAAAACTGTCGAGCCTTCGGAGAGTACTTCAAGCCGTTGCCAATCTTTGGCTATCGCAACAAGTGCATCCCGTGTGTTGATATCCACACCGCGATAGCCCTTCGCCAGTGATGAGGCTGCTGCGCTTAAGCCCTGCGCGTTGGTAGGCTGCGTGGTAATGGCGGCGCTGTTTTCACGCGTGGAGATGGCGGGAAGGTCGGCGTTTAACGTCATAAGGCACCCTGAGCAGCGATTTGCAACTTGAGTGTGAACGCTAGGGCAAGTTCTTTAAAATTCGAACAAAAACTAGTGTTTTCAGACGCTTAAAAAAATCGATAAAAGTTTAGCAATTGGCCTAGCGGCAATAGGTGCTTGAGCGCACGGCGCTGTCAAAATGGATATGGTCTGTGTGGTGTCCATCAGACCCAGGTCCAAGCACGGTGTTAAAAGGTCCGCAGCCCGCCTCACGCAAGGCTGTTTGGAATGCCCGCGCGGCATCATTTGGCTGATCTGAGGCCGGTTGTACCGACCAGGTCGCCTCATTCTCCAGCGTGATGGCGCGAATATCCACCGCGCGGCCAAAAGCGTGTTCGCTCATGCGCGCGCCCGGCACATTGTTACGTCCGCGACAGGCATAGGATGCCGCAACAAAAACTGTTGCCGGACGACTGCCAAAATAGTGTCGCGACAAACGGGTCATTGGTCCGGACAAAAAGGTCGTAAGGTCGAGCGCTGTGGTGCAGGTTAGTACGGCACTAGGCTGCAATGTAACGCCGTTAATGCTCGCTACGCTGACTGCATCATCAATGCCGCATCGACCATCGCCCTCATAGCGACCCAGGCTTTCAAACTGTGCACCTGCCTCTGCCAGAGAACCTAAACAGATGTGATCGCTTGCTATGTAAGGAGTTTGCACCGGTGGCGCTTGAAGGGATATTTCAGAGCGCGCAACTGGGTTGGGCGGCAACACTTCTAAATTCTGGGCGGCAGCCAAGCCGCTCGCCCCAAAGGCCGCAATAACTCCCAAGAGAGATGGCACTAGGCGCATGGATCACCCGCCAAAAAAATCTTTGACCTTAGTGAAGAAGCCGCTCATCTCTGGGTGATTGTGGTCCCCGCCTTCAGCTTCAAACTCTTCCAGAAGTTCGCGCTGACGCTTGGTCAGCTTTTGCGGTGTTTCCACCGTGACCTGCACATACATGTCACCAAAATCGCGCTGCCGTAGGATCGGCATACCTTTGGTTTTCAGGCGGAACTGTTTGCCGGTCTGCGTGCCATCAGGCACTTTAACGCGCGTGCGCCCGCCATCCAGGGTTGGTACTTCAAAAGAACCGCCCAGGGCAGCGGTGACCACTGAAATGGGCGCGCGGCAGAAAAGATCGGCCCCATCGCGCTGAAACAGTTCATGCGGTTTGATCGACACAAAAATATAAAGATCACCAGCAGGTGCGCCGCGCATGCCAGCTTCGCCCTCGCCCGCCACACGAATACGGTTGCCATCATCAATACCGGCAGGAATGTTGACCGAGAGCGTGCGCTCTTGCGTTACCCGGCCAGCGCCAGAACAGCTGCCACACGGGTCCTTGATCACTTCACCGCGCCCACCACAGGTTGGGCAGGTACGCTCCATGGCAAAAAAGCCCTGGCTCATGCGCACTTTGCCCATACCGGAGCAGGTGCCACAGGTGGAAGGGCTGGTGCCAGGCTTCGCGCCTGAGCCTGAACAGCTGTCGCAGGCAACCGAGGTTGGCAGGACCAAGTCCACCGTCTTACCTTCAAAGGCTTCTTCTAGGCTGATTTCCAAATTGTAGCGCATGTCAGAGCCGCGCGCGGCCCCGCCAGCCGAGCGGCGCCGTCCGCCACCCATAAATTCGCCGAATATCTCTTCAAAGATGTCGCCCATTCCGGCGCCGCCACCCATACCAGCACCCATGCCACCTGGGCCGCCCATGCCGCCTTGCTCAAAAGCCTGGTGGCCAAAGCGATCGTAGGCTGCGCGCTTTTGTTCATCGCGCAGCACTTCATAGGCCTCATTGACCGCTTTGAAGTTTTGTTCCGCTTCAGCATCATCTGGGTTGCGATCGGGGTGATATTGCATGGCCTTCTTGCGAAAGGCGCTTTTCAGCATTTTCTCGTCAGCATCACGCGAAACGCCGAGAAGGTCATAAAAATCGGGCTTTGCCATTCGTGACGGTCTTCTTTGGGGGTGAACCTGGCCAGCAGGTTGCGGTTGGTGCGTGGCTTACAGCTTGGCTTGGCGCTGTCAACCAAAGCCCTGCCTAGCAAACCCCATTTAGGGATGCCAGAAGCCAGTTGCCAGGGGCAACATCACCAACACACGCTATCAACCCGTGGTCTGTTGCAAAACCTTGCGCTATGAGAGCTCAAGGGGCGACCAACAACAGGATCAAGCGTATGCGTTTGCTATCAGGGCTTTTAAAATCGTTCGTGCAAAAGGGCACTTTGCGCGTGACGCATGCCAATGGGCAAACTGCAATCTATGGCGGCAAGGAACCAGGCCCAGAGGTCGCGCTAACCTTCCATGATGCCAAGGCGGAACGCGCGATTTTTCTCAATCCAGAGCTTGCTGCCGCCGAGGCTTATATGGATGGCAGTTTGAGCTTTGATGAGGGCTCGGATGTCCATGAGTTTTTGAAGCTCTTTTCGGTCAATCGTGCGCCGCTGGGCCAGCACCGCGTGCAAGGGCTGCTGCGCCAAGGGTGGAAGGCGTTTCGCCGCCGCCAGCAGGCCAACAGCGTGGCCAATGCCGAAAAGCAAGCCCGCAGCCACTATGACCTGTCCACCGCCATGTACCGGCTATTTCTTGATGAGGGCATGAATTATTCCTGCGCGCTCTACACCCATGAGCATGAAAGCCTGGAGCAGGCGCAGATCAACAAGCTCATCCACATCGTTGCCAAGCTCAAGCTGGAACCTGGCATGAAGGTTTTGGAAATTGGCGGTGGCTGGGGGTCGCTGGCCATTATGCTGGCGCGCGCCGGGGCGCAGGTGACCTCGCTGAATGTTTCGCCAGAGCAGGTAAAAATTGCCCGTGAGCGGGTCAGTGAGGCAGGTTTGGATGACAAGGTTGAGTTTGTCATCGAAGATTATCGCGCCCACCAAGGCACCTACGACCGCGTGGTCTCCGTCGGCATGATGGAGCATGTGGGCGTTTTCAATTTTGATGATTATTTCAATGTCGTGCGCGACCGGCTTACCGAAACCGGCTTTGCGATGATCCACTCCATTGGCCGGATGACGCAGCCGGGCACGACGGGGCCGTTTTTCCGCAAATACATCTTCCCCGGCGGCTACGTGCCTGCGCTTTCAGAAACCTTTGCTTCGCTGGAGCGCTGCGGCCTTTGGGTCTGCGACACTGAAATCTTGCGCCTGCACTACGCCTACACGCTGCGCGATTGGCGGGTAAACTTTGCCGAAAAGCGCGAGGAGGCCAAGGTGCTGTATGACGAGCGCTTCTGCAGAATGTGGGAGTTTTATCTGTCCGCAGCCGAGCTTGGCTTCGTGGATGGCTCCAACATGGTGTTCCAGCTTCTGCTAAGCCGCGAACGTGATGCCGTGCCGCTGATCCGCGATTACATCACCGATGATGAGCGCGCTTTGCAGGAAAAGTTGGGATCGGCTTAGGCCGCTTGGCGCTTCTGTGTTGGGTCCAGGGCCAACGTACTATCTAGGTCTTTGGCGCCCTCAGCGGTCAGAAAGGCCAGAAAGTCAGTCGCTGGAAGCGGACGGGCGAAATAATAGCCCTGCGCTTCATCAATGCCCATCATTGCCAGCGTCACAGCCTGTTCTTCGTGTTCAACGCCTTCGGCAACCAGGCTCATATTGGAGCTCTTGGCAAGCCGAACCAGCATCTCGGAGATAACCTTGCTGCTATCATCCTGGTTGATCATATCGACAAACAGCTTGTCGATTTTGATAATATCAGCATCCAGGCTTTGAAGCAGTGCCAGGCCATTTTGCCCGGTACCTACATCATCGATTGCAAGCCGCACACCCTGAGTTTGCAACGTTGCAAGCGCAGCTTGCGCTTCACCCATGGAGTCCATGGCTTCACGCTCAATAAGCTCGACTACCAAATGCTCATTCGACAATCCGCAGCCCTTAGAATGGGCTATCAAATCGGCCGCAAAATTGCGTTGAGTGAGCTGTTTGACCGTAATGTTAAAGCTGACCTTGAAATCCGATCTTCCCGCGATGGCTTGCCCAATGTCTCGGCCGGTCTGCTGCATTAGCGAACGCGTTATCTCATCGGAAAGCCCGGTTATTTCTGCAAGTGGAATGAACACGTTAGGGGGTAGATGGGTCCCGTCGGGTTTGATCCATCGGGCAAGGACTTCGCAACCAACAACTGCATTGGTTGAAAGCGAAACGATTGGTTGGAAGTAGGGCATAATCTCGCCGGACCGTATGGCAGCCTCGAGGAGTTCACGCTCGCTCGGGGCCCGCACAAAGCCTAGGGCAATCAACAACCCAAGGATTGAGGAACTGCCAAGGGTGGCGAACCAATACAGTGGAGATGAGGTCTCCTGCCACGCATCAAATGCAGCTTGTGGAAGCGACAACTGTGCCGATAAGGGATAACGCTGCGAGTTCGCGGAATAGACCAGCATGTCCGCTGCTTGCCCACTAATGCTGTTAGGATGCGCAACTGGAGCATCATAACGTGCCACGGCTGCCCCTTCGTTCAACGAGACGACAATATCGGCATGGTCGCGGATGTCCGGTGGCAACATATCAAACAGAAGGCCATCTGTTCTGATGACGGCGGTCATCAAGTAATCTGGTTGAAATTCCCAAACAACACCCAGGCCCGAGGACGCTTCATCTGCTAGGTGCATGAACCTGAAATCAGCATTGCGTGCCGCCAGTGCGCCATCTTTGGCCGCGAAAATTACGCTTTGATCAAGTCCAAATTCGTCGAAAGCCTGGCAGGTGCTATCCGGGCCGCGCAAATGGATATCCACCAGGGCGCTGTGCTGGTAGATAGCCTCTCGCATGGCCACCACGGTTTCGGCTGTGCACTCAACATGACCGGCGCTAATGAGGTCCACCTCGGCCAAAATGACATTGTCGATCGCAAATTCGCCGCGCAGAATAACGTTCTCGATCAACTCATTAAGTTGACGCTCATTCCAAGAGGCCTTCGTCGTTTGAATGGCCAAAATCATGCAAAGCCAAATAGCCCCAGCTAGCAATGCTGCTAGGACACAAAAGACCGCGCGCCGCGCATGTTCATTGGCGGAGCGAAAGCGTAGCTGAAATGAATTTTCCAAACCCATGGATGGCGACCTGATGCCCAAAGTGGATGCAGACATCATTTGCAGCGCTCACCCCTGAAATCACGTTAATGACAGCCATCTAGTCGCAGGTTTGGTAAACAGATGGTCAGTGCTACGCTTAGCCTGGTTTCACCACCATCAGCCAGGTGGCGGCAACCAGTGGCACAGTGCTGATAAGGCCCCAGGTGAGCCAACGCTTGGAAAGCGCGCGGTATTCCTCGCCCACATCATCGCCGGAAAAAGCTTTGGCCAATCGGGCTTGTTTTATTTGTATGGGCACAATCAGAAAAAGCCAGATTAGGCCTGCCAGAATAAACAAAATCTGGCTCCACAGCATCCAGCCTTCAAAAAGCGGATAGCTGGCAGAAAACACCATAAAATACCCGCCACCCATAATCAGCACCACGCCCCATACGGTCATCGACCAGTCGGTATAGGTGACAAGTTTTTGGGCAAAGCCTAGCACTTCGGGCCGGCCATCACGGTCAGCATAAAATTTCCAGATCGCCGTCACGGTAATGTTGCCCATCAGCATGGCAAAGCCGGTTACGTGCAGGAATTTGGCAATATCGTAGAGCATGAGTGGGTCATACCACCGCTGTGCCGCGTGATAAAAAGAGGCAAACTACGGATGACCCGTTTGCGGTGTCCAAAGAAAAAGCCCGGCGCGTTAGCACCGGGCTTTCATGTCATAAAATCAAGAAGCGTGTCTTATGACGCCACGCCTCTAAGAGGCTACGCGTCAGGACGCTTTTTTCTGATCGTCGTCGTCGACGTCTTCAAAATCGGCATCCACCACATCATCATCCTGTGTGGCCTCAGCCTCGTCACCCATGTCCAGCGGCTCCTCTTCACCGTCAGATGCATCGGCGTACATCGCCTCGCCCAGCTTCATCGACGCGGTAGCAAGCGCCTGCGCTTTTTCTTCAATCGCCGACTTGTCCTCGCCTTCCAGCGCAGTTCTCAGGTCCGCAATAGCCGCTTCAATGGTGGCCTTATCATCGTCTGAAACCTTGTCACCATAATCGGCAACAGCCTTCTCCGAGGAATGCACCAAAGCTTCGCCCTGGTTTTTGGCTTCCACCAGCTCACGCTTGGTCTTGTCTTCCGCTGCGTGGCTTTCAGCGTCTTGCACCATTTGCTCGATGTCATCATCGCTCAAACCGCCTGAGGCCTGAATGCGGATCTGCTGCTCTTTGTTGGTGCCTTTATCCTTGGCCGACACATTCACAATGCCGTTGGCATCAATGTCGAAGGTCACCTCAATTTGCGGCATGCCGCGCGGCGCTGGTGGAATGCCCACCAGATCAAACTGGCCAAGCACTTTGTTGTCGGCCGCCATTTCACGCTCGCCCTGGAACACCCGGATCGTCACAGCCGACTGATTATCATCAGCGGTCGAGAACACCTGGCTTTTCTTGGTTGGGATGGTCGTGTTGCGGTCGATGAGGCGGGTGAAGACGCCGCCAAGGGTCTCAATGCCCAAGGACAGCGGGGTTACATCCAGCAACAGAACGTCTTTAACATCGCCTTGCAACACGCCAGCCTGAACCGCGGCACCGATGGCCACCACTTCATCCGGGTTCACGCCCTTGTTAGGCTCTTTACCGAAGAACTCTTTCACCGTCTCCTGCACTTTGGGCATGCGGGTCATGCCGCCCACCAAAACAACCTCATCAATGTCACCGGCTTTCAAGCCAGCGTCTTTGAGGGCAGCCTGCATCGGCTTCACGGTGCGCTTGACCAGATCATCCACCAGCGACTCAAATTTCGCGCGGGTCAGCTTCATGGTCAGGTGTTTCGGGCCGGATGCATCAGCGGTGATGAACGGCAGGTTGATTTCGGTCTGCGTTGCAGAGGAAAGCTCAATCTTGGCCTTTTCAGCAGCTTCTTTCAGGCGCTGCAGGGCCATTTTATCGCCCTTAAGGTCGATACCCTGCTCTTTTTTGCACTCAGCAGCCAGGTACGTGACCAAGCGAAGGTCGAAATCTTCACCGCCAAGGAACGTGTCGCCATTGGTGGACTTCACCTCAAACACGCCATCGCCGATTTCCAGCACGGACACATCGAATGTGCCGCCACCCAAATCGTACACCGCAATCGTCTGGCCATCATTTTTGTCCAAACCATAAGCAAGGGCAGCAGCGGTTGGCTCGTTGATGATGCGCAGCACTTCAAGGCCCGCAATCTTACCAGCATCTTTGGTGGCCTGGCGCTGGGCGTCGTTGAAATAGGCAGGGACCGTGATCACGGCCTGATCAACGCTTTCGCCAAGGAACGCTTCAGCGGTCTCTTTCATCTTCTGCAAAATGAACGCTGAAATTTGCGAAGGGGAGTAGTCAGTATCTTCGACCTTCACCCAGGCATCACCACCAGGAGCTTGCGTAATTTCAAACGGCACCATTGCCTTGTCTTTTTTCACCGCAGGATCATCAAACCGGCGGCCGATCAGACGTTTCACGGCAAACAATGTGCCTTCAGGGTTGGTGACAGCTTGGCGCTTAGCTGGCTGACCAACCAGGCGCTCGCCGCCATCAGCAAACGCAACCATAGACGGTGTTGTGCGCGCGCCTTCGGCGTTTTCAATCACTTTAGGAGTCGAGCCATCCATGACAGCTACGCAGGAATTGGTGGTTCCCAAATCAATACCAATGACTTTCGCCATGGACATACCTCTTTATGTTATCGGCAGATCACCCGGACCCGAGTAGCTCGGCATACCGGCGAAGCGCGAGACACTATCAGAAAACAGCGTGCGCGGCGATCCCCTTTGGGGGGTTGGACTTGAAATTTTGACAAGGGATGCGAAGCCGCAATCCCTCTTGATCGAAGGCTATATAAGAACGACCTTTGAAGGGTGCAAGGCGAGTTTGATCATTCCTCTTGCTCCGTTATGTTGGAACGACCGCCCTGGCCATTCTGCTGGCTCTGTTCTGGTAGAACGATGGAGCAGGCCCAGAGCAAGATTCAACCAAGCAGCAGTTTTATGGCGATGACTGTCATGACGATTCCCATGATCACATCCAGCACTTGCCAACTTCTTGGTTTGGCAAACAGCGGCGCCAGAAGCCGGGCGCCATAGCCAAGCAGAAAGAAGAAGAAAAAGCTCGACGCCGTAACGCCCGCGCCAAACACCCAGGGTTTATCGTACTGCCCGCTTATGCTGCCCACTAGCACCAGAGTATCCAGATAGACATGCGGGTTGAGGAAGGTGAGTGCCAGACAGGTGAGGATGGCGGTGCGCAGCGATGATGTCTGGTTTCGCGCCGCTTCCAGGCTTTCGCCGCCTTTCCACGCCGACCAGAAGCTGCGCGCCGCATACCACAGCAAAAACGCCGCCCCGCCATAGGTAAAGGCTGGCTCGATCCACGGTGCGGCCTGCGTAAGCGCGGCAAAACCCGCCACCCCTGCTGCAATCAGCAGTGCATCGGAAAACGAGCAGATAAGTACGATCGGCAGAACGTGCTGCCGCAGCAAGCCCTGGCGCAGCACAAAGGCGTTCTGTGCCCCAATGGCGATGATCAGTGAGGTGCCAAGGCCAAAGCCTGCGATGAAGGGGATGAGCATTGCAGTCTACCGCGCCATCAACGCTTGATTGGTGGTGGCCAGCTTTTCAGCAAGGCTGCTGGCTAAAATTCGGTGTATGAGGGCCGCCAAAACAGGTGTGTTCTCTTCCATGCTGATAAGAGTCTCTGCGCTAAGCACATAAATCTGTGACTGCGTATCCACCACCACATCGGCTGAACGCGCCTGACCCGCATAAAGCGCCATCTCGCCCACAATCGCGCCAGCCACCATCGTGCGCACGCGCATCATGCTGCCATCCTCGCGCGCGACCCGCACGCTGACACGGCCAGACTCCACAAAGAAAATATCCGTGCTGGTGTCACCAGCCTTAATCAGCTTGTGGCCAGGCTCTAGCGTTTGCGCCTCCAATACCTCAATAAGGGCGTCCAAATCGGCTTGATCGCCCACCAGAGAAACAAAAAAGTCGCGTAGGCTCTGGCCGTCTCTGGTCTCACTGGCGTCGGCTAGGATCGCCTCCTCGGCATGCTCTAGTGCTTGATCAAACTCTGCCTCCAGCCGAAAAGGACTGGGTGCAGCAAAGGTGATCCCCAGGGCTTTCAGTTGGCTGACCATTAGGTCAGACATGTGGACAAACACGATATCGAGCGCGCTCTGGGTGGCCAGCTTTTCGATCTTTTGGAAGCTAGATGCAGCGGCAGAATCCGCGCCGCTGACATCGCTAAAATCAATGATGAACCTACGCGCTGGAGGCTTCTTGGGGTCAGCAACGCGATCGCGCACCAGATTGATCACGCGCTCGGCAGTGCCAAAAAACAGATAGCCCTGCAGTTGAACTATGCTGGTCTGGGCGCCCTGATCGCTAAGCAATGCACGCTCCTGTGGCGAACGATCCACAGTGCTGCGTACCTGCGCCAGCGTGCCGTTGCGCTTGGCCACCGGCAGGCGGGCGTAGTTGAACACAAACATCGCGCTGGAAACAAGAAGCCCAACCGCCATGCCCTCCATAAAGCCAACCAGCGCAATGGTCAGCAGGATGACCACAATGATCAACCATTCGGACAGGGCCATTTGTTTGCGGGTCGCAATCAGCCAGTTGTAGAGCAGGCCAATCCCCAAAAACAGCAACATGCCGCTGGTCATGAACACTGGCACCAGGAACAGTAATTCACCGGCAAACAAGACGGCCAAAACAAGTATGGCCGATGCTGTAAGACCAACCAAGCGGCTGTGCGCACCAACCTGTTCTGACAGCAACGTCATCGACAGGCCCAAATAGCCTGGCGAGCCGCCAACGCCGCCCGCCAGGACGTTGGCTATGCCCGTTGAGCGCAGTTCTGCGTTCAGGTCCATGTCACGGCCCAGCGCCACCTCAAGGCCCGTCATATTGAGAATAAAGCCCACCAGATTGAGCACGCTGACCGCCAAAAACAGCGGCGCGAATGTCAGCACGATGGCCCAATCCACCTGGCTCAGAAGGGCGGGGCTAGGCAGTTCAACGCTTGAGGTGCCGGTCAGCGCAGGCAGCAATCCGGCGATGCGCGCATCCTCGATCGACACGCCAAGGGCCAGCAAAGCCAACGCGAACAGCGCGCCAGCGCCCAAAATGACGCCAGCCAGAACAAACGGGTTGGCAAACCGGTTAAGCGTGGCAATGAGAATGAGCGCTAGAGTCAGCGCCAACCCATAGCGCAGCAAAACCTCTGGCTCACCAAAAGCGTGCGCGCTTTCAGGCCCAAGCGGCGCGCCGGTGAGCACAATATTAGCGCCATCAATGAGCAGCCAGCCGGTGCCAGCCAAAAAGCCAGCTACCACAGGGTAGGGCAAAAACCGCACCAAACCGCCCAGCTTGAAGGTGCCCGCAAGCCAAAAGCTGACTCCAGTGACAAGACTGGATGCGCCAATGATGGCAAGCGCGGTGGCGATATTCAGCCCTTGCCCACCCGTGCCCTGCATCGCGGCCGCCATAACTGCGGTCGCAACAACAGCAACGGTGGTTTCCTGTGCATGGGCGATGCTGCTGGGAAGGGTGCTGCGAGCGGCCACAAAGGCGGTGATCAGCGCACTGCCCAGCACAATGGTGCCAATGCCCAGCCCATAGCCCTCTGCCAGTGGCCCAACAAAGAACAGCGCGCCCAAGGCCAAGGCCATGGTGAGCGTGTCAAAGCCCTGCACCGCCCCAACAGTGACCCAGGATGCCATTTTACGAACGGAAGAAATGCGGCGCAGCCTTGCAGAAATCAGAAATTACGTTTGACGCCTGCGCGCCCCGCTCGATAGGTTCCACACCCTCCATTGCAGTTCAAGTCCTATGGCGGTTTAAGGCCTTGGATTGGGTGCAAAAGGTCATGTGCGAGAACGGGCGGATGTGCTTCGATCAGTGTGGTGTTCAGTTCGCCCGACGCTGCGCATCTACGCCGTAATAGCTGATGTAGCGCTTGGAAATCTTTTCCACCGGCAGCAAAATCAGAACGTCCGTAGTGCAAAATTGATGGTCCACCACGGCTCCATCACCAATCATGGCCCCCAAGCGCAAATACCCCTTGATCAGTGGAGGCAGCGAGCGCAGCGCGTGTTTTTGGTCCACTTGGTCTTTGGCCAGCTGGTTCATGGCTGTGTAGCGATTTTCCAGCGCCCGTACGGTCCAGTTATCGTCTGCACTTGCAAAATGATGCAGAAATGAAAGCGGGAGTGCCAGCTTCTCTGGGTTTGTGCCCTCAAGGCTTGCGCAGCCAAACAGCACATCAATTTTACGCTGTACCACATAGCTCCAAATGCCATGCCATAGCAGCTCCACCGTGCGTTTGGTGCGATAGGGCGCAAGCACGCAAGAACGGCCCAGTTCCAAAAATTTAAGCGTTGGCCGCGAGGCAACGAGCCTGTCAATTTGGTACTCGCTAGCGGAGTAAAAACCACCATGGGTCTCTGCCACGTTCTGGTTTAGCAAACGATAGGTGCCCACTATGGCCGGACCGCCTGTGTGCGGGTCGCGCGGTGCATCATGGTCCAGCACAAGCAAATGATCGCTGATCGCATCATAGCGATCAAAGTCGCGTTTCAGTAGCTTGTTGAGCAGTGATGGCTTGGCCGACATTTCTCGATAGAACACATCATAGCGCAAGTGCTGCGCCCGCTTTACGTCAGCCTTGGTGCTTGCAAGGCGCACTTCCAGCGGGCCGATGGCGCCCAGCGTAGTGCTGTTTTGCTCAGCGGGGTGATGCTCGGTGGGTAGGTAAAGTGGCGTGCCTGGCAGTGGTGCACTGGGGAGTGGTGCATCAGATGTCGATGTTTCATCTGTCGCGCTGGCCGCGGGGTGCGGGTTGGTCTTAGAAAAAGCGGGGGTTTTTGACGCTCGATCTCGATCTGCCATCCAAGTCTCTCCAGCTAGCCAAGTGGCAGTTCCCTAACGGAACTGGCGTAAAGGATCGCGCGGCAAATGCCCAGCCTGGGCTCAGTCCTGCTCGATCAGAGCCTGCAATGCGTCTGGCGACACGGGTTTTTGCGCAAAACTATCAAAGCCTGCCAGCTTGATTTTTTCATCAAGCGCTGGGTCTGTACTACCCGAATAGGCTATCAATTGACCTGTAAAACCCATGTTTCGCAGGGCTTTGCTTGCTTCAAAGCCATCCAGCACCGGCATGGAAAGATCCAGCAGCGCGGCATCGAAGTTTTCAGCCTTTGCAAGCTCCACTGCGTGGGCGCCATCACTGGCAACACATACTGTGTGGCCAGCTTTTACCAGCGCCGTTTTGGCCAAAAGCGCGTTAACTGCATTATCATCAGCCAGCAGCACCCGCTTAGGCGCACGGGTTATAGAGGGTGTGGGTTGATCTGCTGGGTCGGGTAAAAAGTCCGTGCTTGCAGCGCCATCAAAGCGGTGCGTCAGCATCGCAATCAACGAGGATTGGCGCACCGGACGGATGAGGTACCCTGAAAAACCCGCCTCTTGAAGCTCTGGCAGGACGTGGCGATGGTCCGGGCGCACCAAAATAACCGGCCGTATACCAACGCTTGGTAGACAAAGCCTTGACCACAGCATCGCATGATCAAACCGCGCATCAACCAGCACATGATCAACATCTTCTGGCGGGCTGCTCAAATCCTGGGCATCGGACACAAGGTGCGTACTCGCGCCCAAGGCCGTTAGAGTTTCGCTCAGCGCATCCGCTTCTGGCGTGGCGGCTATGTTGGGTCCAAGCGCTAACAAAATGCGTTGACCGGTAAGGGGTAAGGGGTGGGCGTTGGCTTTATTCCAAATACCTTCAGTAAGCGGCAAAACCAGGCGCATGGTGGTGCCCTTGCCCAGCGATGAAGCCAGTAAGTGCAGATCACCGCCTAGCGCGTGCGCCAGCCCACGCGAAAGTGGTAAGCCAAGGCCCGTGCCTTCGCTGCCGGTTGCTAAAGCGCTGCGTGCCCGGCCAAAGGGTTGAAAAACCATGGTCTGCTCGCTTGGCGCGATGCCGTAGCCGGTGTCTTCCACTTCGATATGAAGCGTTGCAGTGCTTTGGTTTTGCACAATGCGCGCAACCAAGCGCACGCCGCCGGTTTGGGTAAATTTGATGGCGTTGGAAAGCAGATTTGTGAGCACTTGGCGCAGCCGTGCGCCATCAATATCCATCAGAAGTGGCTTAGAACCAGTGCCACCAAGCTGTGGATCAACGGTGCTGCCAAGGGCAAGGCCTTTTGCATGCGCGCGCGGTGCGGCCAGCTCTAAGCACTGGTTAATCAGCTGCACAATGTCTGTTGGGGCGGGGTTGATGCTCACCGCTCCTGCCTGCAACGCGGTAAGGTCCAGCAGGTCATTGACGAGTGTTAGCAGAACATCACCACTGGTTGCTATGCCGTCTAAATAGTTGCGTTGTGAGGCATCAAGCTTGGTTTCACCCAGCAAGTGGGCCATGCCCAATATACCATTGAGTGGGTTGCGCATTTCATGGCTAACCGCACCAATCATGGCCAAACCATCCGGCGCTAAAAGGCTGTGTTCTGCAGGATCGGCTGTGTTTTGACCCTCCTGATCCGCGCCCCAAGACCAAGCTTCAAATGCGTCATCGCTGTTATGCGCGCTTTTTCGCCTAGGGTCGCTTTTTCCCGCGTCTGGGGGCGAGACATTGTTGTTGCTAACAGGTGAGGTGGATTTTGGCATGACAAGACACTAGCCTTGGGCCGTTAACAAGCGCTCAAAGCACGCAATCAATTTATGCTACGCTACAAAGGCCTCTAGGCGGCCATCAAAGCGCCTGCATCCATGCCGCGATAGGTCAGCGCTTCGGCCAAATGCAACCGCTCCACTTGCTCACGGCCTGCAAGGTCAGCGATTGTCCGCGAAACCCGCAAAACCCGGAAATAACCACGCGCTGATAGATTTGTGGTGTCAGCAGCTTGCGACATGAGCGCCAAAGCACCGCTATCCAAGTGTACATGGGCCTCAATGGCGGCTTGTTCGGCGCGCGCATTCAGCAAAGCTGACGTGCCACCTCCACAATATCGCTCAGCCTGTCGCTGGCGCGCCGCTGCCACACGCACAGCAACCTGCGCGCTGGTTTCGCGTGGTGTTGGGTCTGATAGATCACGCGCGGTCACCGCAGGCACATCAATGCGAAGATCAATACGATCCATCAGCGGCCCAGAAACCCGGCCCTGATAGTCTGCCGCGCAGCGCGGCCCACGGCGACACGTATGCCCCGGTTGCCCCGCATGGCCGCAGCGGCATGGGTTCATGGCTGCAACCAGCTGAAAGGCAGCCGGATAGGTCACATGATGATTGGCTCGGGCAATGTGGCACTGCCCAGTTTCTAAGGGTTGGCGCAGGCTATCAAGCACTTGCGGTGTGAACTCAGGCAATTCGTCCAAGAAAAGTACGCCATTATGCGCCAGCGATATTTCGCCTGGTTTGGCGCGCATGCCACCGCCAACCAGGGCCGCCATGGACGCTGAATGATGCGGTGCGCGAAAGGGACGTGTGTCCGATAGCGTGCCAGCTTCCAACTCGCCAGCCAGCGAGCAAACAACAGAAAGGTCCAGCATTTCACGCGGGCTAAGCGGTGGAAGCAGGGATGGCAAGCGTGCCGCCAGCATGCTTTTGCCAGAGCCAGGCGGGCCGATCATCATCAAATTGTGTCCGCCAGCCGCCGCAATTTCCAGCGCCCGCTTGGCACTTTCTTGGCCGCGTACATCGTGCAAATCAGGAAGGCCTGCGCTTTGGCCCATCTGCTTGTTTGGGCGCGGTGCTGTCAGCATTTGTCGCCCCGCCATATGGTTGGTGAGCTCAATCAGCGAGCCCGGCGCTAGCACATCCAGCGTTTCACCGGCCCACGCAGCTTCCGGCCCGCAATCTTTGGGGCAAATAAGCCCTTTATCTTGGCCCACGGCCATCATAGCTGCGGGCAAAACACCTGAAACTGGCGCCAATTGACCATCCAACGATAATTCGCCCAGCACCACCTTACCGGCCACATCATCATCGCTGATGGCGCCCATCGCCGCCATAACACCAAGCGCTATGGGCAGATCAAAATGGCTACCCTCTTTGGGTAGGTCGGCAGGAGCAAGGTTGATCGTGATGCGTTTGGCGGGCATCGCCATGCCAGAGGCCACGAGGGCCGAGCGGACCCGCTCCCGGCTTTCTGCCACCGCTTTATCGGGCAGGCCAACGATGGAAAAACCAACCAGGCCAGGGGTGATGTGCACTTGAACATCAACAGGGCGCGCCTCCACACCCTGAAATGCCACCGTCGTGACCCGCGAAACCATCGCCACATCCCTTCTGTTACAGAAAGAGTGTCATCATATTTTAACGGTTAGAGCAAGAACAAAAAAAGAACAACTAACCTAATTTGGCAGCAACCGCATCCCACATCGCGCTTGCAGCGTTGCCACCGCCCAATTTTTCCAGCGCACGAATGCCCGTGGGCGATGTCACATTGATCTCAGTGATATACGGCCCGATCACATCGATGCCGACGAACAGCAGGCCTTGGGCGCGCAAGGTTGGTCCGATAGCGGCGCAA
The DNA here is from genome assembly GCA_045105395.1 of Devosiaceae bacterium. Lineage (GTDB taxonomy): Bacteria > Pseudomonadota > Alphaproteobacteria > Rhizobiales > MH13 > MH13. The sequence continues at coordinate 16,742 of JBGCDM010000015.1, forward strand.
ATCTCACAGTCACGCTCACTCAGCGCCGCAGCTTCGGCGCGTCCGCCAACCACCATGTTGGAACGCACTTCACCTTCGGCTGGCACGCGGTTGATCAGGCCAAAAGGCTCGCCTTCCACCAGCAGGATGCGCTTATCGCCCTTGGCCACATCGGGCAAAAAGGCCTGCGCCACCCAAGGTTCGGGGTATAGCTCGCGGAAAAGCTCCACTAGCGAGGCAAGGTTTTGATCGTTCTGGCGCAGACGAAACACGCCTTTGCCGCCATGGCCATAAAGTGGCTTGAGCACTATATCCTTGTGCTCAGCGCGGAACGCTTCAATCGCGCTCACATCCTGGCTTACCAGGGTTGGTGGCATGAGATCGGCAAATTGCATCACCAAAATCTTTTCAGGCGCATTGCGCACAGAGGCGGGATCATTGATCACCAGCGTTCTGCCACCTGGCGTGTTGGTCACCATTTCCAGCATGTGGGTGGTGGTGATGTAGTTCATATCGAAGGGTGGATCTTGGCGCAGCAAAATCACGTCAAAAGACGCAAGATCCACCCGCTGTGCCTCGCCTAAGCTTACATGATCACCCACAACATCGCGCACCTGCGCGCTTTGCACGCTGGCGGTTACGGTGTCGGATTCCATCGCTATCGTGTCGGGTGTGTAAACGCTCAGCGTGTGTCCGCGCGCCTGCGCTTCTAGCATCATGCCAAAGGTGCTGTCGCCAGCAATGTTGATGGATTGGATTGGGTCCATCTGGACAGCAACACGCAGGCTCATATCTGGTTCCAAACGCTAAAAGCCGCTCTCATCGGCGGCGGGAAAGGCATTGGGGATATGCAGGGGATCATGTCCCGGCGCAACCACAACCACATCGCAGCGCACGCTCTTGGTGGAGCAGCGCTCGCCCTGGCTATCATGTTTTGCAAGCCAAGCGCGTAACCCAGCGCGGATGCGCCCCTGCTGGCGCCCACTCACCGCTTCCACCCCATCGGTAAGCTTGGCGCGGGCTTTCACCTCAACAAAGATCAGCGTTTGTGCATCTTCAACGATGAGATCAATCTCACCGCCGGGCATTTTGGCCCGCCGCGCAATTTCATCAAACCCCTGAGCCTGCAGAAAGCGCGCCGCCTCATCCTCTGCATCAATACCTGTTTGATAAGCGCGCTTACGGTCAGCCATCAGCCATTACCTATCAGACCCCGAAAGCTCCAGCGCGCGCTGATAAAGATCTCGCTTGGAAAGCCCATGGGTTTCTGCCACCAGGCTTGCGGCATCTTTCATACGTTCCGTTTTTAAGGCTGCACGCAGCGCTGCATCAATGTCATCTTGGTTCAGCGCAGCCCGTTGGGCTGGCGCAATGACAAGCACGATTTCACCACGCGGGTTTTCCTCATGTGTGTAGTGGCCAGCCAATTCTTCCAGGCTGCCGGTGCGCACTGTTTCGTACCGCTTGGTGATTTCGCGGCAAACGCTAGCTTGCCGCTCATCGCCCAATCCACTGGCCAGTGCTTGCAAACTTGCCGCCAACCGCGATGGTGCTTCATATAGGCAAAGCGTTCCAGGCAGCGCGCTAATCTTGGCAATCGCATCGGCACGGGCTTTTTCTTTTGAGGGTAAGAAGCCAGCAAAAGTAAACTGATCGGTTGGGTGCCCAGCAATGCTAAGCGCTGCAATGGTTGCGCTGGGCCCTGGAATGCTTACCACGTTGTGCCCGGCTGCGCGGGCCTCCACCACCAGCTTATAGCCTGGATCGGCAATAAGCGGCGTGCCGGCATCAGAAATCAGCGCCACCGCCTCGCCAGTAGCAAGCCGTGCAAGCAGCGCTGGGCGCGCCTGCGGGCCATTGTGATCATGATAGGGGGTGAGGCGTGTGTTAATGCCATAGCGATCCAGCAACACCCGCGAATTGCGCGTATCTTCACAGGCAATGACATGCGCTGCGGCCAGTGTTTGCAGGGCGCGCAGGGTGATATCAGCCAGATTGCCGATCGGCGTTGCCACCACATAAAGGCCCGCCGGCAGCGTGGGCGCACTAAGCGATTGACCGTCAACCGCAAAACTATTGTGCTGCAATGTTTCGTTAACCATGTTTTTAGCTCTGGCAGTCAAGATGGCCATTGAGAAGCGTTTTTATGGCCATGCCCACAAGCTGGCTGTTTTTTTGCCGCGTTTGGCGTTAGAAACCCTGCAAGACGGGTCTTTGGCTGGACAGTTGATGCGTAAGCTTGAGGAGGATCGCAAATCATGAACGCGATCACGGGGACGAAATTGAAGCAGAACCAGACGGTAAAGCAGGCTGATGTTCAGCCAAAAAAGGTTGGACGGCGACAGATTGTGCAGGGCCTAGGGCTCACCAGTCTTTTGGGTTTGGCTGCTTGTGGCCCGCAAGGCTTCACCACGCTTGGCAGCCGACAGGCTCCAAACTTTGCAACGCCCACAACGGGCATTCAGCCACAAGGCGAAGTGCTTGGTTCCGGTGCCGCACGCGTTGCTTTGCTGTTGCCATTGACTGCAACTGGCAATGCTGGTCAGGCGGGGCCTAGCTTCCGCAATGCAGCCGATCTTGCAGTGGCCGCTCTTGGTGGCTCTGATATTAGCGTTATTGTGAAGGATACACGCGGAACGCCTGAAGGCGCGGCTGCGGCTACCAGCCAAGCGCTGTCTGAAGGCGCGCAGATGATCCTGGGGCCGATTTTTGCTGCCGAAGTGCGCGCGGTTTCTTCCATCACACGGCCTGTGGGCGTGCCAGTTATCGCGTTTTCCTCGGATGCCAGTGTTGGTGGGCAGGGCGTAAACCTGCTGTCCTTCCTGCCATCATCCGATGCGCGCCGCATCATCACTTATGCTGGCCAACAAAACCGGACCACGCTTGGCGCCTTGCTTCCCAACAATGCCTACGGGCAGATCATGGAAGCAGAAATGCGCCAGGCTGCCGCAACCGCTGGTCTTCAGGTGGCCACTGTCCAGCGCTATGATCTCACAACCATTGCAATTCAGGCGGCAGCCAACGAGATTGCGCAGCAACGCAACCAGTTCAATGCGCTCTTCGTACCTGAGGCAGGTGACGTTATGGTGTCGATTGCGCAAGGCTTGGCGGCAGGTGGATTGACGCCGCAAAACACGTTGTTCCTGGGCTCTGGCCAGTGGGAAGATGCGCGTGTGCAGAACGCAACCGAACTGCGTGACTCCGTCTATCCAGCACCAGCACGCGCGCAATATCAGGATTATGTAAGCCGTTACACCGCACGTTATGGCGCGGCTCCGGTGCGTATCTCCTCGCTCTGTTACGATGCCGTTACGCTGGCCGCAGCCTTGGCGCGTGCAGGCTCGGGCCGTATCGATCCCAACATGCTGACGGCTTCATCAGGCTTTTCCGGGATTGATGGTATTTTCCGGTTCCTGTCGAACGGCGTCTCGCAGCGCGGCCTTGCGGTGTATCGGGTTACCGGTGCGGGCACCGAAGTTGCTTCCGCAGCACCACGCTCATTCCAGGGCATCTTTTAAGCGGCTAGGTCAGCCACCACTGCGTCTAGCAAGAACGAACCTTCGCGGGTCGCGCGCAGGTCATCTTCTGCGTGCGTTTCAACAAAGCCATGTTGCACCATCAGATCGATCTGATTTTGGTCTAAGGTACGACCGGACAGCGCCTCGTAGCGCGCTTTTGATATGCCCTCGCGCAGGCGCAGGCCCATCACCAGATATTCATCGCCCATCTCTTCCAGGGTCAGCGGATCATCGGCCACTAAGCCGTGACCGGTCGCTTCCACACGTTCTAACCATTTTTCTGGGTAGCGCTCGGTGCTGGTCGCAAGGCGCTGCGCATAGGCGCTGGTCTGATCAATCAGGCGGCCATGGGCGCCTGGGCCAACGCCGACATATTCACCATAGCGCCAATAGACCAGATTGTGCTGGCACACCGCGCCCGATGCGGCATGGTTGGAGATTTCATAGGCAGCAAGATCTTGGCTTGCTGTCATTTCTTGGGTCGCCATAAACATCGCTTCGGCAACCTCAGGATCAGGCACGGCCAAACGCCCTGCCTTGTGCAAAATTTCAAACTGCGTTCCCGGTTCGATAGTCAGCTGGTAGAGCGACAAATGATCGGCTGCAAAATCAAGGGCTTGACCCAGCTCATCGCGCCAAGCGTCAACGCTTTGGCCGGGGCCGGCATAGATCAGATCAAAGGAAATGCGTTCAAAGGCATCGCGGGCGATATCCACCGCGCGCAGGGCATCATCTACGCTGTGCGTGCGCCCTAATGCCTGCAAATCAGCATTGTTCATGGCCTGCACGCCCAGCGACACACGGTTGATGCCTGCTTTACGGAAACCGGCAAACCGGCCTGCTTCCACACTGGTTGGGTTGGCCTCCAGTGATATTTCAGCGCCCGGCGCAATATCCCAGTGGCTTCCAATGGCATCAAGAATGGCTGCCACGGTTGGAGGTTCCATCAGGCTTGGCGTGCCGCCACCAAAGAAGATGCTGGAAACTGTTCTGCCAGGTGTGCGTGCTGCCATGGCGGCAATTTCAGCTCGGAAGGCCTTCACAAAGCGCGGCTGATCAATGGGCGCTTTGCGCACGTGGCTGTTGAAGTCGCAATAGGGGCATTTTGATGCGCAAAAAGGCCAATGCACATAGATGCCAAAGCCAGCCTGCGCATCACCTAATACAGGATTGAAAGCGTGATCGCTCAAGCTGGACCTGCGGCTACCAAAACGTTGAAAAACTTCTCAAAAGCTCTCGCGCGGTGCGATAATCCACTTTTTTCACCCGGCACCCAGCTGTGCTTTTCATCGGCGTCCATCTCACCAAAGGTGATGTCAAAGCCATCGGGTTGGAAAATCGGATCATAGCCAAAGCCCTGGTCGCCACGCGGTGGCCACACAAGCGTGCCCTCCACCTCACCGCGGAAGGTTTGTTCGCTTCCATCGGTTCCAATAAGGCCCAAAACAGCGACAAACTTGGCTTTGCGCGTGTCTGACGTGGTTGCACCAGAAGCCTGCAATTTTTCTTCCACCGTGCGCATGGCCATCATAAAATCTTTATCGGGCCCGGCCCATCGCGCTGTGTAAATGCCCGGATCACCTCCCAAAGCGTCAGCGCACAGGCCGCTATCATCGGAAAGGCTGGCGAGCCCGCTGGCCACATGGCCCGCCCGCGCTTTGATCAGTGCGTTCTCTTCAAACGTGGTGCCCGTCTCTTCAGGATCAACAAGTTCCAGGTCCGCCGATGAGGTAACAGGCAGACCTACGGGCTCCAGCAGAACGCGAAGTTCATCGATTTTACCGCGATTGTGGCTAGCAATCAGCAGCCGGTCGCCAAAGCCCTTAAGCTGCATCCTCTAGGCTCCAACAGCCTGGGCTTGCAGCTCCAGCAACTCGCCAATGCCTTTTTTGGCAAGGCCCATAAGCTCTGCAAGTTGCGCCTCACTAAATGGCTCACCCTCGGCTGTGCCCTGCACTTCAACGATCCCGCCAGAACCTGTCAGCACAAAATTGGCGTCCGTTTGTGCGGCGGAGTCTTCAGGGTAATCCAGATCCAGCACAGCCTGGCCTTTGTAGATACCGCAGGAGACGGCAGCCACTTTGTCTTTGAGCGCTGGGCCTTTGAGCATGGATCTGCCTTCCATCCATTTCAGTGCATCGTAAAGCGCAACCCAAGCGCCTGTAATCGAGGCTGTGCGGGTGCCGCCATCAGCTTGGATAACGTCACAATCGACCGTGATCATAACCTCGCCAATGGCTTTCAGGTCCACCACAGCGCGTAGAGAGCGCGCGATAAGGCGTTGAATTTCAAGTGTGCGGCCTGATTGTTTGCCCTTCGTCACTTCGCGGCGCATGCGCTCATGGGTGGAGCGTGGCAACATCGCATATTCGGCCGTTACCCAGCCTGAGCCTTTGCCGCGCATCCAGCCGGGAACGCGCTCTTCTACGCTGGCTGCGCACAGCACTTTGGTGTTGCCAAAGGACACAAGGCAGGAGCCTTCAGCGTGGCGAGAGAAGCCGCGTTCGAGGGTCACAGGGCGTAAGGCGTCATTGGCGCGATTGGATGGGCGCATAGGGTGATTGCTTTCTTAAGTGATCTGATTTGCTCTGGTTACGCGGGCGCATTGCCCCTTGCAAGACGCACCATGCCAAGAACCGCTCATGAAAGGGCTGGAAACGCACTCAAACTGATTTTAGATTGATTGTATGACTGCTGTTACACTCAACACTGCCAACGCGCCGCAATTGGACGATCTAGATGAACGCTCACGCGACATTTTTCGCCGTGTGGTGGACCATTATTTGAACGCAGGTGAGCCGCTGGGTTCGCGCAGCCTGTCGCGTGATCTTACCCATTCCAACGCTATGGCAACGCTGTCGCCGGCCACCATTCGCAATGTGATGAGCGATTTAGAAGCGTTGGGGTTGGTGTTTGCTCCCCATGTATCAGCCGGTCGCTTGCCAACAGAGCTGGGGCTGCGGTTCTTTGTCGATGCGTTTATGGAAGTAGGCGCTATCCCGCCAGAAGCACGCGCCGCACTGGATGATAGCCTTTCCCCGGCCCGTCAAACGGGTTCAGTGGAAGATGCGCTGACCGAAACTTCCTCGCTGCTTTCTGGCCTAACCTCCGGTGCAGGCCTCGTGCTGGCCTCAAAAAGCGATACGCGACTAAAGCATATTGAGTTTATTCGCCTTGAGGCCACTAAAGGTTTGGTGGTGTTGGTGGGCGAAGATGGGCAGGTGGAAAACCGGGTGATTGAGCTGCCTGATGGCTTGCCCGCTGCGGCCCTGACCGAAGCGGCCAATTTTTTAAACGCCCATTTGCGCGGCAAAACCTTGGGCCAGGCCCGCAAAGCACTAGCTGAGCGTGAGCGCGCAGTGGCCGAGGAGTTAGATCGGTTAACCCGCCAGGTAGTGGATGCAGGCATTGCCAGCTGGGCCGGGGCGCAAGAGGGTAAGCCGCGTCAGCTTATTGTGCGTGGCCGGGCTAACCTTCTTGAAGATATCTCTGCGCAAGAAGATTTGGAGCGCATTCGGCTGCTGTTTGATGATTTGGATTCCAAAAAAGAACTCACGCGTCTGCTTTCCGCCACCGAAACAGCCGAGGGTGTGCGTATTTTTATTGGCTCAGAAAACAAGCTTTTCTCGCTGTCGGGCTCGTCCATGATTGTTGCGCCCTATCATGATGAAGGCGGCACGATCGTGGGTGCTGTGGGCGTTATTGGCCCAACGCGGCTGAACTATCAGCGCATTGTGCCGGTGGTGGATTACACCGCGAGCCTTGTGAGCCGGTTGCTTTCACCGCGCAGATAGCCAATTTGCGTGGTGTGAAAGTCTTGATTTTTACCGTGAACGCCCTGATATGCGCGTCACGCGTTTAAAACCCCCCAAATAAAAATGAGGTTCACCCATGTCTGGTGCTGGCAAAAGTGCTGAAGAGTTGGCCGCAATGGATGCTGCTGCAGCCATGGACGCTGAAGCCCTAGCCGAAGCTGAGCAAGAGGCGCTGGAAGAAGCGGCTGAGGCAGCCGGCGAAACTGGATCAGAAGATGAGAGCGGCTGGGAAAGCCCACCAGAGGGTGATGCGCCAAATCTGGAAGCTGTTATCGGCGCGCTACAGGACGAGCTGGAACAGGCCCGCGACCAGCGTATTCGTGCAACTGCTGAAATGGAAAATTTGCGCCGTCGCACAGCACGTGAGGTTGCCGATGCCAAGCGCTTTGCTGTGTCCTCCTTTGCCCGTGATTTGCTGTCGGTTTCCGACAATATGTCCCGCGCGCTAACGGTTGTGTCGGATGAGGAAAAAGCCGCTGCAAGCCAGGTTTGGCAAAATCTGCTGGAAGGCGTGCAGATGACCGAGCGCGAGCTGCTAACGGTTCTGGACAAAAATGGCGTGAAGAAAATTGTGCCCGAAGGTGAGCGCTTCGATCCCAACCAGCACCAGGCCATGTTTGAAGTGCCGGATCCAAGTCAGCCATCAGGCATGGTGGTGCAGGTTGTTGCCCCAGGGTTCATGATTGGCGAGCGCGTATTGCGCCCGGCCATGGTGGGCGTGACGAAGGGTGGCCCTAAACCAGCAACCAAATCAGAAAATCCCGCCGAAGCAACAGCTGAGCCAGCGCCGGAAGAGGCTGCGGATCCTGGTGCAGCAGCGCCTGGTGAAACGGTCGATAAGTCCGCCTAACTGGACTCAACAGCCTTGTAGAGTCATCATCATATCCTAATGCGTTTCGGGGGAAACGCTTAATTGGGGAGATGAATCATGAGTGATACAAGCGACCAAGGTGCGCCTGCACCAACACCGCATGGCCATTTTCATTGGAATGAACTGATGACGCGGGATGTACCCGCCGCCAAGAAACTCTATGCCGATGCACTTGGCTGGACGTTTGATCAGATGCCCATGCCCGATGGCACGCTTTACCATCTTTGTATGGCGGACGGTGCCATGGTTGGTGGTATGTTTGATATTTCCAAAAATGCACAGTTTGATCAGATGCCGACCGGTTGGATGGCCTATATCGCCATTGATGATGTCGACGCTGCGCTTGAAAAGGCCAAAGCTAGCGGAGCTCAGATTATGGGTGAACCCTTTGATGTGCAGGGCGTTGGTCGTATTGCCATGGTTATGCAGCCTGACGGCGCGATGATTGGTTGGATGACACCATCTTACGAGCCAATGGCCTAGCGGTTAGCCTGTGCGCCTTCATACCTGGCAAGCCGCTCCTGCAATGTGCCGGTGTGCAGCTCGAACAAATGGTTATCGTGATCGTGAAAATAGATCGATCGCCCTTCGCCATCCACGCGAGGGCGGCTTTCACGCACTTCCAGTCCGAGGTCTTTGATGGTCAACAAGCAAACATCATAGGCTGCATCATCAATTTTGAAGGCAATGTGGTTGTAGGTCCTGCTTGGCAATGGGTTGCCTTGCATCGTGGCGATCCAGAGGCCCGCTGCATCAAAAAAGCGTTCCTTAGACAGCGAAAAAGTCGCCTCACCGCTGTCATAGATGCGCTTTGCACCAAGCACTTTGGTAAGAATTTCTTCCATCGCGTCCAAGTCGGCAACAATGAAGGTCATATGGCTAAGGCCAGTGATCATATGTGCTTTCCTATGGGTTTACGCGCCGCAAGGTCAGGTTGATCCGCCCCGGTGCATCCAGCAGCGTGGAGGTGCCGGGATATATCCGGGTGACGCCATGATAGGCGAGTCGCCCTTCGCCGCCCATCAAGAAAACATCGCCAGAGCTAAGCCGGATGCCTTGGGTTTTGCCACCACGCGAAATGCCGCCAAGTCTAAACAGCGCATCGTCTCCCAGCGATATTGAGACCACCGGTGCATCAAACGTTTCCTCATCCCTGTCCTGGTGCAGCCCCATTTTGGCATCAGGTGCATACCAGTTGATAAGGCACGCCTGCGGCCCTAGCGCATCGGGCGCTACCGCTGCCCAAAGGTTCAGTAAGACTTGCGGCATTGGCGGCCAGGGATTGCCTGTAACCGGGTGTGTCAGCTGATAGCGATAGCCGCTCTTATCCGCCACCCAACCGAGCGGCCCGCAATTGCTCATGCGCACAGAAAGCGGCTTGCCGGTGCGCGGCATAACTGGCTGGAACAGCGGTGCAGCCTTCATCAGTTGGCGTAACGATCCCACCAAAGCGTTTTGCTGCCCACGGTCCAGCGCGCCAGGAAAAAGCGTGCAACCGGCCTGGTTGGTTGGCACGGCTGATAGATGAAAGGGGTCACGCATGCTCACTCAATCCATGGCCACCTATTTGCAAAATTGGCGACAAATTACAGTTGATTGGTTCATTTTTGTGAACGCTATGTTTGCCACAAAGGGGCCTGACCATCTCCAGAGTTCGGCCTATCTTTCCAGTCACAGTCTTGCACCCGCATAACCCCCTGGAGACACAATCATGACCTTATCCAAAGTCATCACCGGCCTGGCACTATCCACCGCAATTGTTGGCTCAGCATCTGCCGCTGAAATCGCCATTGGTTCAGGCAGTTATTCGCTCGATCCGACCCATGGTTCGCTTTTCTGGTCGGTCAACCATTTTGGTTTGTCCGAATACACAGCCCGCATCAATAGCTTTGATGCAACCATTGAGCTGGATGCCGATGACATCACCCGGTCCACGCTAACAGCCACCATTGACATGGCTTCAGTTGATACTGATTTTCCTTTTCCAGAAAATACCGATTTTAATGCCGACCTTCGTGGTGCCAATTGGCTCAACACGGAGGCCTTTCCGCAGGCAACATTTGAATCAACCGCGATCACGGTAACTGGCGATAACACCGCTGATATTACAGGCGATCTTACCTTCTTGGGTATCACGCTGCCTGTTACGCTAGATACGCAGCTCATTGGCTTGATGGGTAAGCATCCCTTTGCTGATGGTGCCGCCTTTGGCATCAAGGCGGTTGGAACCTTTGACCGCACAGAGTTTGGTTTCTCCACCTTTGCGCCCAATGTTGGCGCGGATGTCACCATCCAAATCAACGCTGAGTTCATCGGCGAAGCATCAACCGCCAACCCGTCTTAAAGCCAACAAACGCTGGGCCAAACCGATGACAACCTTTCCCATCGATACAAGCGATGCGCCCTCAAGTGCGTCGCAGGCCCGGCGCTACACCAACATCGCCATCATCCTGCATTGGGTCATTGCGGTTGCCATCGCCTTTCAGATGATCGGCGGCAAATGGATGGTATCTGCCGGTGCGGCCGCAACTGGCTCTGTGTTCACCGTTTTTCAGGTCCATAAAACGGTTGGCCTTACCATTTTGAGCCTGACGCTGGCGCGGATCATTTGGCGCCTTGCCAATCCTGCACCCGTATTGCCCGCAGGCATGACCCGTTTTGAGCGTTCCGCTTCGCAGGTCACGCATATTGGGTTTTACGGGTTTCTTATTCTGATTCCACTGTCTGGTTGGGCCATGGCCTCGGTTTCGCCAACAGGTGTGCCAACCTTTTTCCTGCTGCTGGAAGGCTTACCCTTCGTGCATTTGCCCCTATTGGGCGATGCTGGGCTAACTGAGCGCCACAGTGCGGAAGCTTTTCTAAAGGGCGTGCACCACAATCTCTCGCTAGCCATGGGGCTGTTGATTGCCCTGCATGTTCTGGCGGCTTTGAAGCATCAGTTCATTGCGCGCGATAATCTGTTGGCTCGGATGATCATTTCAGCGCGCACCCTGCCCAACAGTGTTGCAAGTTTGCCTGTCGCAGTCTTAGCGGCAACCGCAACGGTTTTATTTTTGGTTGGCGGTATCGCTTGGGGCATCGGTCAGACGCGTAGCTATCAGCCTGCCAGTACTGCACATGCGGAAGCGGTGCCATCATCAAGCAATGCTTGGGTGATTGACCATGAGGCATCCTCGCTCGGCCTCACGTTCACTTTTGCGGGCAACACGGTGGAAGGCACAATCGGCAACTGGAGTGCCGATATCGTGTTCAATCCGGCTGACCTTGGCGCCGCCAATGCGTTGATCATCATCGATATGACAAGCCTAACCCTGACCGATGGCACGCTGCAGGCCCAATCCTCTGGCAGTGATGGGTTCGATTTGGCCAACCACGCAACGGCAACCTATGCCGCTTCCAGCTTTGCTGCCGTTGGCGAGGGTAGCTTTGTGGCCGAAGGCACGCTCACTTTGCGTGGGTTGAGCGTTGATGTGCCGCTTGCTTTCACCTTCGCCGAGCAAGAGGGTGTTGCCACCGTAGCTGGCAGTGCACCGCTTAATCGGATTGATTTTGGCATTGGCGCCGTGGGGGCTGCTGATGAGGTTTGGATCTCACATGGTGTTGATGTGGCTTTTGAACTGACCGCAACACGGCCATAGCGTCGAAATATGGTCTTGAAATCGGTTTTCTTACCCAATCTGCGCTGTCACGTTGCGGGCAAGTGATTTTGCTGTCATCCCACTCGTACTTACCCAGAGCGATAAATTGGTTGGAGCTTGTATCGACCAGCCACGCAGAGAGGATGGAACAGTTTGGCCGTATCCGCGCACCAAAAGGTGCTTTCCAGAATGAAGGATGAGGGCCGTTTCTTGCGTCAGTGGGCGGGCAATCCGCTTGGCATTGGGGCGATAACGCCATCGGGCCCTGATCTTGCCCGCGCCATGGCAGCAGAATTGAACATAGATAGTGTAGGACCTATCCTGGAACTTGGCCCTGGCACCGGGGTCGTTACCCAGGCAATTTTGGATCGTGGTGTTTCTGTGCATGACCTGACATGTGTGGAGTATTGCGCGGATTTCACGACGCTTCTCAAGGGTCGCTTTGAGGGCGTAACAATTGTTCAAGGCGATGCGTACAATCTTGGGCAAACCCTTGGTGACCATGCCTCTTTTGCCGGTATTGTCTCCAGCCTGCCGCTGTTTTCCAGCCCATCAGAAAAGCGACGTGCGTTCCTTTTGGAGGCCCTAAACCGCCTGGCACCAGGCGCGCCGTTCATCCAGTTCTCCTATGCGTTTGTACCGCCAGTGCGCGAAGATCCTGCGCAGTTCACTTTCCAAAAAACCGGCTGGATTTGGAACAATATGCCGCCAGCGCGCGTGTGGATTTATCGCAAGACTATCTCTTAAAACCTGAAGGATCATCATGTCGGCCATCAAACTTCTCGTCCTCTCGGGCTCAACACGCGAGGGCTCGTTAAACACCAAACTTGCCACAGCAATCGCAGGCCTTGGCAACGAAATGGGCGTGCAGGTGACGCAAGTTACTTTGAAAGATTATGCTGCACCGATTTTTGACTCTGATTGGGAAGCCGACAATGTTGTGCCGCGAACCATCACGGATTTGGGCGCCCTGATGCAGGAGGCTGATGCCTGCTTTATCGCTTCACCTGAATACAATTCAGGGCCTACCGGTTTGCTAAAAAACACAATCGATTGGCTGAGCCGCCTCAAACCGCACCCTTTCACCAACACGCTCTTTTCCCTCGGTGGCGCCTCGCCTGGCGCGCTGGGTGGTGTGCGTGGTTTGGTTGCGGTGCGCACCACACTGGTGGGCCTCAACGCGATTGTGATGCCAGAACAGCTGACAATTGGTGCCGCACACCAAGCCTTCAATGAGGATGGTTCATTTGCCAATGAACGCTCTGCTGGCTTTGCAAAAGCCCAGCTAGAACGCCTGGTTGATGTCGCCGGAAGGTTGCGCTGAACATGAAACTTTCATCACCCAAAGATCGATTGGCCCTTGGCCTTGATGTAACCGGTGTCGATGAAGCCCGTCGCATCCTAGACAAAGTTATCGATGAGGTGGGTGTCATCAAAATTGGCCATAGACTGGCCTATTCAGGTGGATTTGGCCTGATCGAGGAGCTCAGCCGTGCCGGAAAACCCGTGTTTGCTGATCTAAAGCTGCTCGACATCGACCAGACCGTTGCTGAAGGTGCGCGCAGTGTTGCTGCCACCGGTGCGGCCTATCTTACCGTGCACGCCTATCCCAAGGCCATGCGCGCGGCGGTGGATGCGCTTGGGCCAGACACCTCGCTTACCCTGCTGGGTGTAACGGTGCTCACCTCGATGGATGATGAGGATTTGCAGGAAGCTGGCTATGCTGTGCCTGCTGCTGCTTTGGTGATGACACGAGCGATGCAGGCCCAGCAAATCGGCATGCCTGGGCTGATTTGCTCAGCCTTAGAGGCACCGGCTTTGCGCAAAGCCATTGGCAACGACATGGTGCTTGTCACGCCCGGTATTCGTTTTGCTGATGGGGAAGCGGGTGATCAAAAGCGCGTGGTGACACCGCAACGCGCAATTGAAGATGGCGCTGATATTCTTGTCATGGCCCGCCCCCTAGTGAACGCACCAGACCCCAAAGCCGCTGCCCGCCGCGCTGTTGAAGAGATAGAAGCAGGCCTTGCTGCCAGAGGGTAATATTCGCGCGATAGCGAACACTGACCTGTCGGTTTTAGCAAAGCTTGGTCTAGACCAGGCAACCGCGATGCGCGCCATGGCGCAGGATATGGGTTGGATTTTGGCCGATGGCTCCATTCTTTTGGGCGCTGCCACAAGCTATCTAGCCGACGGAACAGTGTTTTTGGACCGGCTGGTTGGTGACCAATCCGCTAAACTGGCGCTCATCCAGCACGCTGTTTCCTATGCGCGCTGGAGTTATGCTCCGGCCGTAACCCTAATTGCGCCGCCTGCCCTTGGGGCCATCAAAGCGCTTGGGTTTGTTGGGATCGATCAGGAAAGACTGACACCACAGCTCAAGTTTGCTGCAAAGACCAACAAAGTGCTGATGAAAAGGCTCTAACCATGCCACCACCAGTTGCACCACTTGCCATCGCTAGGCTAGATGCGCGGGAAAACGGGAGGCAATCATCGTGGCAGACGTGCGGATCGCGGTTGTTGGCGCATCAGGGCGCATGGGCAAAGCGCTTATGGCCGCTATCATGGAAACCGAAGGCGCCACCCTTTCTGGCGCGGTGGAGCGGCAAGGCGCGCAGGCACTCGGCACAGATGCAGGCCTATTGATCGGCCAATCTGCCACCGATGTAATCCTCACCGATGATCCTTTGCCCATATTTGCTGCCAGCGATGCTGTGCTTGATTTTACCGCCCCCAGTGCAACCTTGCACCATGCAGAACTTGCCGCGCAGGCACGCATTGTCCACGTGATTGGCACCACGGGCATGAGCGCTGAGGATGAAGCCAAGCTGGATGCGGCAGCGCGGCATGCAGTGATCATCAAATCGGGCAATATGAGCCTTGGCGTCAATTTGCTTGCCGTGCTTGTGGAGCAAGCTGCCAAAGCGCTCAGCACTGATTTTGATATCGAGGTGTTGGAAATGCACCACAAAGCCAAGGTTGATGCCCCATCGGGAACGGCTTTGCTGCTGGGTGAAGCTGCTGCAGTAGCGCGTGGTCTGAACCTTGATGATGTTGGTGTCTTCAGCCGAGAAGGCATCACTGGCGCGCGCGCAGAAGGTGATATTGGCTTTGCCACTATGCGTGGCGGTTCCATTGTTGGTGATCATTCGGTTCTGTTTGCAGGCGCATCAGAGCGCATCACGCTGTCACATCACGCAGAAGACAGAAGCCTTTTTGCCCGTGGTGCCGTGAAAGCTGCACTTTGGGGCCATGCGGGTGGATCTGCAAAGAAACCTGGTCGTTACACAATGCGCGATGTGCTAGGTCTGTCGTAAAGACATAATCATTTATCTGGCAAAGGATATGCCTATGGAACGCCTTTTGGTCCTCGTCCGTCACGGGCAAAGCGAATGGAACCTGAAAAACCTCTTCACCGGGTGGAAAAACCCTGATCTGACCGAACAGGGCGTTAAGGAAGCGCGTACAGCTGGCCAGACTTTGAAGGAGATGAAGCTGGAATTTGATGAGGCGTTTACCTCTGATCTGATGCGCGCCCAAAAGACCCTTGCCCTGATGCAGGAAGAAATGGGCACAGATCTGCCTGTGACGCAAAATCAAGCGCTCAATGAGCGTGATTATGGCGACATTACCGGCATGAACAAGGATGAGGCACGCAAAGAATTTGGCGAGGAGCAGGTCCACATTTGGCGGCGCTCGTTTGATGTACCCCCTCCAGGTGGCGAAAGCCTGAAAATGACCGCCGAGCGTGTACTTCCCTATTTTGACCGGGAAATTCTGCCCCGTGTGCTGTCTGGCAAGCGCATCTTGGTGTCTGCCCATGGTAACTCACTGCGTGCACTGATCATGCAGCTTGAAGGCTTGAGCCCAGAACAAATTTTGCAGCGTGAATTGGGTACCGGTACGCCGATTATCTATCGCTTGAATGAAGATGGCGGCATCGTCGAAAAGATCGACTTGGCTGATTAACTCCAACCGCTTCTAAGGCGTCATCCTCGAACTTGATCCGAGGATCCAGCTCTTGCCTGATTGACTAGGTGCAGGCAGAGCGCGCGAGGGATGGATGGCCGCCTCAAGGGCGGCCATGGCGATTGTTGTTAGCCGAACATTTCGCCCTGCGCCCCTGGCTTTACTTTGCCAATACTTGCGGCTTCCCAGCCCAGCATGGCGCGTTTGCGTGTCAGGCCCCAATGGTAACCGGTTAGCGCACCGGTTGACCCAACAGCACGATGGCAGGGCACCACAAACGAAATTGGGTTCTTACCCACCGCAGCGCCAACAGCCCGCGATGCCTTGCGCCGACCGATAGAATCAGCCAACTTTCCATAGGTTGTGATGCCCCCAAGTGGGATCGAGAGCAGGCTCTCCCACACCTGTACCTCAAAGTCTGTCCCGATCAGCGTAATACGCAGCGGGGTATCCGCCTGCCAGTGCGCTTGGTCAAAGATGCGTCGCGCAGTCAATGCCGTTTTTTCTGGCGTGTCCACATAATGAGCATTGGGCCAACGACCGGCCATATCTTCAAAGGTTTCAATCTCTTGGCCTGCATCACAAAAAGCAAGGCCCACCATGCCGTGCTCGGTTTCCATC
>JBGCDM010000016.1:0-63373 GCA_045105395.1 Devosiaceae bacterium
GAAGGCGTCACATTCCATTACAATGCCAGCATTGGCGATGCCTCACGCGGCTCATCGATTGCGCCCAGTGAATTGATGGAAAAACATGATGCGGTGTTAATCGCCGCTGGCGCAGAAACCCCCCGCGATCCAGAACTGCCCGGCATGGACCTAACTGGTTGCCATTATGCGATGCCCTATCTGGTGCAGCAAAACCGCCGGGTGAACAAAGAAACCAAAATCCCTGAGCCGCCCATCCATGCAAATGGAAAACATGTGGTGGTGATTGGCGGCGGCGATACCGCATCTGATTGCATCGGCACTTCCATCCGGCAGGGTTGCCTATCGGTGACGCAGCTGGACATTCGCCCCATCCCACCAGTGGTTGAAGACAAGCTGGCTGTGTGGCCCTATTGGCCGACCAAGTTCCGCACATCCTCATCGCAAGCCGAAGGCGCTGAGCGTGAATTTTCCGCCGCAACGCTGGGCATCAAAGGTGATGACGAGGGCAAAGTGATCGGCGTTGAGTGCGCCCGTGTGGATGAAAAGCGCGTGCCCATTGAGGGCACCGAATTCATCTTGCGTGCTGATCTTGTGCTCATTGCTATCGGCTTCTCCGGGCCGAAGAAAAACGGTATTGCCGATGCCTTTGGTGCAGAGCTTGCCCGTGATCGCCGCGATAATATTTTGGCCAACGACCAGGACTATAAAACCAGCCTTGATGGGCTCTATGTGGCAGGCGATATTCGCCGCGGCCAAAGCTTGGTTGTGTGGGCAATCCGCGAGGGTCGCCAGGCTGCACGCGCTATCGATCTGGATTTGATGGGCGAAACAACCCTTCCACGGTAGGTTACCGCTGAAGGGTCAATGTCCACTAAAAGATGGGCCTAGCCCTCTGGTTGCTCCGGCCAAGCAAAATCGTCCGCACGCCCCGGCGGTGGGGTGGTTGCTGCGCCTCGCACCAGTCGGTTAACCGTCTCAGCTTCTTCTGGCAGAACCTGGCTGGGATCACCCACCAGCGTGGCCGTGGGATCGGCAAAGCCCGACGTCATCAAAATGACCGGGCCAACGCCGGTGTCGGACCCGGTGCTGCCTTCAAACACAATCGCAGACACTTCCGGCTCGGGCGCATCACGCCCTTCACGCGGAATGAATTGCTCAATAAATTGCGCATATTTTTCCCGGCCCGATCGGTTGAAAAACACACCTTCACTGCGGCGCAAATTTTCCACTTGCCCGGCAAGGTTGGGGCCAGAGCGCACATAATTGCCCTCAACATCGGCAAACCCTGCATAGACGCTAACGAAACGCGCGCGCGTTGGCGCAATCGCTTCTTCAATCACTTGGCTGATCAACCGCGCGTCTTCATTCAGCTGCGGGTCGCCCATCGGCGGTAGCCCAGCAAAAATCACAGGGTAGCCCTCACTTAAAAGGGTTAGGGCAAAGCTGGTGATGCGATTGCGATAGGCATCAATCCAATTGCGCGTGCCAAATTGATAGGTGCGATCACCCTCAATCAGCGCACGTCGATCACTGTACCCAAGCGCCACAACGACAGCACCAACTTGGGTGTAGCCATCCAAACGCTGCAACGCCTCAACGTTCCAGTTCATCTCGTCAATCTGCGTCAGGCCACTGCCTGGGATAGAAACGCCAACCGCTTCAATTAACGGGTCACCGTCAAAGCGATCCACCAGCCCTTCTCGCAATTGGTCTGCAAATTCATCACCAAAGGCCACGACCGTAATGGCATCAGGGTCCTTGGGCGGAGGAAGATTAAGAACTGGCGCGGCATCGAACGGGGTGGAGCTTTGCACCGATGGTTGCTGCCTGCGCGTTTGGCGCTGCGGCTCAAACCGGAAAATGCGGAATATGCCGCCACTGCTACCACCGCTGTCACGGCGGGTCGCATTGCCTGGCTGCCCTGGCAGCACGATGGCGCTGGGGTCTTCTTGGCGCCAACTTTGCGCCTGTGCACTGCTCGGCAAGGCCAGCGGTGCTAACAGAGCAAACATCAACGCCAAAACAAGGGAGAAAGGAAAAACCATTTTCATGGATTTTCCTTAGCACGATGCGTTTGGCGATAAAAAGGCTTGGTTGTACGCGAACTAACCACCCATGCGAGAAAGCAGAGACGTGGAAGCAAAGCCATCCGGTGTCAGACCGGCCGATGCCTGAAAGCCACGAATAGCCGCGCGGGTCATCGGCCCAACGCGCCCATCAACACCGCCGGTGGAAAACCCGCGCTGGTTCAGCAGGCTCTGCATCTGCATAATTTGCATACGGTTGAGCGTTTGCACGTTGCGCGGCCAATCCGAGCGAAACGGTCCAAAGCCCTTCAGCCGATCGGCAAGATGGCCAACCGCCAAGGCATAGCTGGTGGAATTATTGTAAACCTTGATCATATCAAAATTGTGCAGCATCAGAAAAACCGGCCCATTAGCCCCAGCTGGTGCAATCATCTCGGCCATATCATCAGGGCGAGGAAAAGCCTGGCCGCCTGCACGCACAACACCAAGCTGCATCCACTGGGACAGGGGGCGCTGCGTGGTTTCATCGGCCAAGCGCCAGTCAAAACCCTGCGGCACGCGCACCTCATAACCCCAAGTGTGGCCCGGGCGCCAACCCGAAGACCCCAGATAATTGGCCGTGGAATACAGCGCATCAGGTATGCTTTGCCAAATATCCGAGCGGCCATCACCGTCATAGTCAGCCGAATATTGCAGATATGTGGTGGGAATGAATTGTGTGTGGCCCATCGCGCCCGCCCAACTGCCAAACATCTGGTCGGCTGTGGTATCGCCGCGCTGTAGGATTTGCAGAGCCGCCATCAATTGGTTGCGACCAAACTCAGCACGATCGGGATCAGCATAGCCGAGCGTAGCAAGCGAGCGGATCACCGGGCGCACGACACCGCGATTTTGCAGCACCGCACCGTACGAGGATTCAATACCCCAGATAGCGACCACGATATAGCGAGAAACCCCTGTTGCTGCCTCGATACGCTCAAGCGCATCGGCATGCTCGCGCAACAAAGCCTGCCCATTGGAAATACGTGCCGATGAAACAGCACTGTCTAAATACTGCCAAATCGGGCGTACAAATTCTGGTTGCGAGGTCGCAGCGCTCAAAACCGCCTCATCGGGTGTTGTGACACCGGCAAAGGCGCTCGAAAGCACCACATCAGAAATGCCCGCACTGCGCGCCTGCGCCTGAAACTGCGCAGTCCAGTTTAGAAAAGCCGCATCAGCGCGCGCCGAACTTGGCGTAAAAACAGCGCTGGCAACAATCGCCAACAGGCCCACAAACAAAAAGCGGATCATGATCGGTTCCTCATTAGTCGTCTGGCCCTCAAAGCCAGATAAAATCGGTTATGCCCCGCGCCTTTGGCGCTTATGTGTCAGCGGTGTTGCGGCCAGCCATACGAGTTTCCCAGGCATAGGCATGGCCAACAATCACATCCAAATCATCATAGGCCGGCACCCAGCCAAGCTGTGCCCGCGCACGATCAGCAATCGCAATCAGTGTTGCCGGATCACCGGCACGCCGTCCCGTTTCGCGCGCTTCAAAGTCCACACCCGATATGCGCCGCACCGCCTCAACAACTTGGCGCACACTGTAGCCGCGTCCATAGCCACAGTTCATCACCTGGCTGTCACCGCCATTGCGCAGACGATCAAGAGCAAGAACATGGGCGGCAATAAGGTCGCTGACATGGATATAGTCACGCACACCGGTGCCATCCTCGGTTTCATAGTCGGTGCCATAGATTTCCATGTGGCTGCGTTGGCCCAGCGCCGCCTGGCTTGCGACCTTAATCAGGTGCGTGGCACGCGGTGAACTTTGCCCGGTGCGCCCTTCAGGATCTGCGCCTGCAACATTGAAATAGCGCAGTGCCGTGTAGGCAAAATCATGGGCTTTGGCCGTGTCCGCCAGCATCATTTCTGTCATCAACTTGGATGAGCCATAGGGCGAGATAGGCACAGTTGGTGCCTCCTCGCGGATGCTGGTATCCTCTGGCATGCCGTAAACAGCGGCTGTTGAAGAGAAGATGAAGTGCTTCACACCGCAAGTCACGGCCGCCGCCATGAGCGTGCGCGATTTGACAGTGTTGTTGGCATAATAGCCCAGCGGATCAGTAACCGAGTCCGGCACCACAATAGAGCCCGCAAAATGCACCACCGCGTTAACGCCATGCTCGCGCATGACGCGTTCCACCAAAATTTGGTCACCAATATCGCCGATCACCATTGTTACATCAGCAGGCAGGTTGGGCCTGTAGCCGGTGGTCATATTGTCGATCACCACCAATGGCTCACCACGGTCTGCCAATGCATGCACCATGTGCGACCCGATATAGCCAGCACCACCGGTTACTAGAACAGTCATAAGATCGTCTGCCTCTCGCAGTTGCCTTGGCGCTTACGAATTGTTGGCACCTTGCGCTGTACACAAGGTTTGCCTATCCGGGCGCAGCCCTAAGAATCATCCTAATGATTCATGAACACATAAGGTAAATGAAGCATGACCCGTCGCATCCGTAAGGCCGTTTTTCCCGTTGCAGGCTTGGGAACACGCTTCCTGCCCGCTACAAAGGCTATGCCAAAGGAAATGTTGACGGTGGTGGACCGCCCCGTCATTCAATATGTCTTTGAAGAAGCGCGCGATGCCGGTATCGAGCATTTCATCTTTGTAACCGGGCGCAACAAATCGGTCATCGAAGACCATTTTGACGTCCAGGTAGAACTTCGCGAAACGCTGGCAAAGCGCGGCAAGTTTGCTGAAATTGAAACGCTGGATGGGCAAATGCCAGAGGCTGGCAGCGTCAGCTACACCCGCCAGCAAGAACCATTGGGCCTGGGACACGCCATCTGGTGCGCCCGCGAAATGGTGGGGGATGAGCCCTTTGCCGTGCTGTTACCGGATATGATTATGCAGGCGCCATCGGGGTGCCTGAGCCAGATGATCGATGTGTACAACCAAACCGGCGGCAATGTGCTTTCGGTGGAAGAATGCGCGCCTGATGAAACATCCAAATATGGCATCGTTGGCAAAGGCAATGACGTGCCGAACGGTTTTGAAGTGACCTCCATGGTCGAAAAACCAGCCCCCGGCCAAGCACCTTCCAACTTCTACCTTTCAGGGCGCTACATTTTGCAGCCCGAAGTTATGGGCATTTTGGAGAACCAAGCTGCCGGTGCAGGTGGGGAAATTCAGCTCACCGATGCCATGCTCGCGCTGCACGAAACCAGCCCATTTTTCGCCATGCCCTTCACCGGCTCCACCTATGATTGCGGTGCAAAAGCTGGCTTCTTGGCTGCCAATGTCGCCTTTGCGCTATCACGACCAGACATCGCCCCAGGGTTTCAAGAGGCCCTACGCGACATCATCTCCAAGCGCGGATAGGGCTTTGGCAAGTCTACTCTAAGAACAGCGCGCCCTGCCTACCTGCTTGCTGCGTGAGCTAAACAGAAAGACACAGCCACTGTGAACATCTCAGAGGTAAATGTGCTGGCAAAGCCACTGCGCTTGCCATGTGGCAAAGTCCTCAAAAATCGCATTGCAAAGTCGGCTATGTCCGACTCGCTTGGCGATGGGCGCGGAGGTCCGACCGACGCGCAAGTTCGTCTTTACCAACGATGGGCAGAGGGTGGGCTGGCTCTATCGATCGTTGGCGAAGTTCAAGGCACCGCGCATTTTGCAGAAAAACCCGGCAATCTCGTCTTAGATGCCAAGTGTGATCGTGAGCGTTTTGAAGCGCTGGCACGCGCTGGGTCATCCAACAATTCTGATCTCTGGTTACAATTGGGACACGCTGGGGCAATGGCCTACCCGCCGATAAGCATCCCAAAAGGACCAAGCGCTCTCGACGTTCCAGGTTTGAAATGCGACGCATTGACCTTGGATGAAATCCAACAGCTTCCCGAAGAGTTTGGACGCACTGCCCGCCTTGCGAAAGACCTGGGGTTTGGAGGCGTCCAGATACACGCCGCCCACGGCTTCCTGTTGAGCCAATTTCTATCGCCACTGTTTAACAAACGAACCGATGCTTATGGCGGAAGTCTCACAAACAGAATGCGACTCCTACTGGAAACAGTCGGCTGCGTAAGAACCGCAGTCGGTTCCCAATTTCCTGTCGGCGTTAAGCTCAACGCAACAGACCAGCTTGAAGGTGGATTTCAAGAAGACGAAGCGCTTGCAGTGATCGCCGCACTTGATTCCAAAGACATCGATCTCATCGACATAAGCGGCGGAACATACTTTCCTGGGGCACCATCATCGTCGGACCGGGCGGGCGCGGGTCCTTATTTTATCGGTTTTGCAAAACAAGCACGATCCAAAACAGCCATTCCCTTGATGGTCACCGGTGGCTTCAAGACACTGGAACAGGCTCAAGCCGTCGTTTCGCAAGGCGATGCCGATGTCATTGGCCTGGCACGCGCATTGATCATTGACCCAGAACTGCCGACAAAATGGCAGCAAGGGCAGGCTTCCGATCCTCAATTTCCACGCTTTGAAAATCCGCCAGAAGGTGGCGTAACAGCATGGTACACCATGCAAATGACTCAGATTGCCAGCTCGGGACGTGACAGTTCGCCCGCTGACCTTCAACAGGCGATAAGAACATATGAGGAAAGAGACGATCTGCGCCAAAAGACTTGGACAGAGCACTTTGCGCACTAACTGCCCAATGTGGTGCTAACGAAAACGCCCTGCAGTTTGGCTCGCCAAACAGTGGCTCTTCCGGCAAACGCCAACACGCGTTTGCAAACCTCAAAACCTAGCGTCGCAGCGTAATGCCCGCCTCAACCTGGAAGCGGTTGATGTCGCCAGCGCTATCGGGCTCGTGCTCATAGGTTGTGTCCAGGCGCACGGCCATCACTGGCGATAGGCGATAGGTCACACCTGCTGTGCCAGTATAGATACGCGTATCATCATCAATCCCGCTAAACTGCGTGTCGCTGATGCCAGCACCGGCACGCAGCTCTACATTGCGTCGCAGATCATGGCTGATAGCAAGGTTTGCAGTGCGATTGATGCCAACACCAGAACCAACCTGCGTTGTGGGATCCAAACTGGTGGCGATATCCAGCGTAGCGCTGGTAAGCGCTGTCACATCCCAGGTTAGCGATGCCGCAGCACTGGCAGCAAGAACGCTTTCAAGGCGATCATCGTCGAATTGCTCACCAACAAGGCCAACCGACACCTGACCGCTAATGGGCCCGTCATCAGACACGATAAATCCGCCACGAAGGCCATAGCCGAAACTGTCACGTTCAAATCCATTGCGATCAACCGACTGATCAAAATGGCGAAGGCTCACCGAGCCCTCAACAAAGGGCCGGTAAATTGGCCCAGCTGCACGCGCCAGGCGAAGCGTCATCTCACCATCAATGCGGTTGCGATCATCATTGCTTTGCGTGGTGCCGTCAGCCAGCGGCGTATCGCCAAACAGAGCCCGCTCAATCTCAACGCCAAGCGTTGCACCAATCAGGCCTACCGCGCGTTCCACGCTGGCACCGGCCACAAAACTGTTCTGATAGGTCGTACCATCTGCGCCAGCAACCGTATCAGGGTCGCTGGCCGTTTCACCGGTCAATGTATAGCCACCGCGCAGGCGGGCAGTGGTTTGCAAGCCAAGATCAAGCCGCAGCTCACTGGTTGCTTCAAGCTGCGCGCCAAGGTCTCTGCCATCATCAATATACTCTACGCTGCCGCGTAGCTGCGCATTCCAAGCATGGCGCGACCAGTCGCTCTCTACGCGCAACTGCGGCGAAAGCCGCAACACCGCTACCTCGCGGGCATCGCTCTGCCGGTCGATATTGCTATCGTACCCGATGGCCAAATCAAGCGCTGGAAACCACGTGAGCGGGCCGCGACGAATGCCGGTGGGGGCAAAAGCATCTTCGCCGTTATCAAACAGGCGGCGATTTTGCGGGCTGTTTAATGCATCCTGCGCAGGGTCAATGCTGCCGGTGATATCCGCACCATCAGGCAGCGCAAAACGGCGCAAGTCTTCTTCGCGCGCCAACTGCGCATCCTGCGCCACAGCGCTACCATATTGCGTTGATCGCTCAGCCTCTGGAGGGAACGAGCGCAGTCCGCCGGTTGCCTGCACGGGCGCGGCTTGTGTTTGCGCAAGGTCCCCTGCGCCCTCCTCAGCCGACTGCGCCAAGCCATGAACAGGCAATAAGAGGCTGGCCATGCCAGCTGAAAAAAGAAGAACGTGCCGGATCATCAGATAAACTTGCGCGCGAACAAAAGGTTAAGCGATCCTAAATCGGTTTGGTTAACGAGCCGTTTCTGGTCCGTTTACCGTTGGCTAACCCTAATTGGAGCTTTCCCGCATTGGCACAGATTTACCTGATGGCATTTAGCTCTCGTTTTCCATCATCGCGCTACTTTGGTCGTCAAAGGCGCGTTCGCATGAGCGCGCATGACCAGACAAGGCGTGGGCAGATCCATGGATTTAGCAACAATCATTGGTATATTGGCAGGCCTAGGTGTCGTGGTCACCGCAATGTTGCTGGGCGGCAGTATCGGCCAGTTCATTGACCTTCCCTCCATCCTCATCGTGATTGGCGGCGGCTTGGCTGCAACTTTGATCCGCTTCCCATTGAGCGGTATTGGCGGCGCTTTTGTATTGGGCGGCAAAACAGCTTTCACCCACAAAAAAATCTCACCAGGCGACCTGGTCGAAGAGATTGCTCAGCTTGGCGATGTAGTGCGCAAGAACGGCCCACTGGGTTTGGAGAATGTCGAAGTTTCTCACCCGCTGCTGCAGAAGGGCGCGCAATACGTGACCGATGGTTTTGAGCCGTCTTTCATTCGCGAGAGCCTGGAGCGGGAACGTGATTTGTCACTTGAGCGACTGACAGAGGGCCAGCGTGTGTTCAAGTCACTTGGTGATGCCGCACCGGCCTTTGGTATGATCGGAACATTGGTGGGCTTGGTGCAGTTGCTGGCCAATATGGACGATCCCTCCACAATCGGCCCTGCGATGGCGATTGCGCTTTTGACCACCATGTACGGCGCCATTCTGGCCAACCTTGTGTGTTTGCCGATCGCCGATAAGCTAGAATCCAAATTTGCAATCGAAGAGGTCAACCTATCGCTGGTCATCGATGGCGTAACCCAGATCCGCGAAAACAAGAGCCCAACACTCATCCGCGAAATGCTGCTGGCGTATCTGCCTGAAAAGCAGCGTGCTGAAATGGCCGAAGCGGCCTAAGCGGAGCGTACGGATATGGCACGAAGAAAGGCAAGTGGAGGTGGTGTTCCAGAGTGGCTGGTCACGTTTGCTGATCTTATGTCCATTTTGGTATGCTTCTTCGTGCTCATCATTTCCTTTTCCATTCAAGATCAGCAAAAGCTGCAAATCGTGGCCGGTTCCATGCGCGATGCTTTCGGCAGCCAGGAAATCATCCGCCGCGCCGGCATGATCGAAATGGAAGGCGCGCCGATGCGCGATTTTGTGCGCCGCGTTGGCCTAGTTGAAACACCTGAAGATTCTGAATTTGCCAATGAGCGCCACGACATGCGCCCACTTCAGGGCCCAGAGGCAAACACCCACACTATTGAGCAGGCCGAGACAGAAATCCCACGTCGCTTCGCCACCGCCGCTGCATCGCTGCGCCAGGCTTGGCAGGCTTTGCCTGAGATTACCGAGCTA
Organism: Devosiaceae bacterium; assembly: GCA_045105395.1. GTDB lineage: Bacteria > Pseudomonadota > Alphaproteobacteria > Rhizobiales > MH13 > MH13. The sequence continues at coordinate 9,653 of JBGCDM010000016.1, forward strand.
TCGCAGCACATTATGCTGGAAGAGGACGAAGACGGCCTTCACATTTCGTTGATCGACCAGGATGGCCGCTCGATGTTCCCTGAGGGGTCGAAATACCCGTTTGAGACAACACGGCTGTTGCTGGCACAGATGGCGCCTACCTTGCGCCAGTTCCCCTACCGCATTCAAATCACCGGCCACACATCGGCATCCTCGGCGCCACCGCTAAACCCAGGATACACCGATTGGGAACTGTCAGCTGACCGCGCCAACGCTGCACGGCGCATTCTGCAAGAAAATGGTGTGCCAGCCGAACGGTTGGCTGGCGTTATCGGCAAGGCTGATAGCGAGCCCATTTTTGCCAATGACCCGACATTGCCAGCCAATCGGCGCATCACAATTTTGCTGATGAGCGAAGAGCCGCCAATCCCGCACGATCACGTGCCCTGATTGTTACGGGCCGCGCTCTAAGGCGTTAATCCAACGCCTCAACCAGAAGCGTAGCGCTGCGCACATCATGCACCCTTACGCGCGCGCCGGCGGGCATGTCAGCGCCTTCAACGCGCCACAGCGTATCACCGATTTTGACCCGGCCATTGCCGTTGACCAGCGGTTCGGCAAGCGTAAGCTCTTTGCCAATATGAGTTTTCCCACGCTCATTAAGGCCTGGTGTATCGGTGGTTTCATCGCCGCGACGGGCAAAAAACCTGCGGCCTGCCACAACAAGCACAAGCGCGAGCACGCCAAACAGCACCAGCTGCCCCTGCCAGGAAAAATCGACGAAAAATGCAATGGCACCAACGCCAATAGCCGCCAGGCCCAGCCACATGAAAAACGTGCCGGGCGCCAAAAGCTCCAGACCAAGCAGGGCGATACCTGCCGTGATCCAAGTCCACGGTCCCGCCTGAGAAAAAGCCTCTAAGATCATTTTGAGCCGCCTGACTTATCTTCACCCAGCGCAGCTTTGGCGATTTCTCCAATACCAGCCACAGACCCGATAACCGATGCAGCTTCCAGCGGGATCATCAGCGTTTTCTGGTTGGGTGAGGCAGCGATCTCGCCAAGAACCTTCACATACTTTTCCGCCACGAAATAGTTGATCGCCTGGGCCGAACCATTCTCAATCGCCACTGACAGCATTTGTGTGGCTTTCGCATCAGCCTCAGCCAAACGCTCGCGTGCCTCTGCATCGCGGAAAGCAGCTTCTTTGCGCCCCTCCGCCTCCAGCACCTGGGCTTGCTTATCACCATCAGCACGCAGCACTTCAGCTTGGCGCAGGCCTTCCGCTTCCAAGATAGATGCACGCTTGTCGCGCTCCGCCTTCATTTGGCGGGCCATAGAATCCACCAAATCACGAGGCGGATCGATGTCCTTGATCTCGATGCGCGTGATCTTCACACCCCATGGCTCAACGGCAGCATCCACCACACGCAAAAGACGTCCATTGATTTCATCACGATTGGAAAGCAGCTCATCCAGCTGCATCGACCCCATCACGGTACGGATGTTGGTGAGTGTCAGGTTCATGATCGCGTTTTGCAGGCCAAGTACTTCGTAGGCAGCGCGCGGCGCATCCAACACTTGGTAGAACGTTACGCCGTTCACCGTCACCGTAGCGTTGTCCTTGGTGATCGCCTCTTGGCTCGGCACATCCAGAACCTGCTCCATCATGTTCAGCCGCGAACCGATTTGATCGAAAAACGGGATGATGAGGTTGAGGCCAGGGCGCAGCGTTTTGGTGTACCGACCAAACCGCTCAACAGTGAAGTTGTAGCCCTGCGGAACCTGCTTCACGCCCATAAAGATAAGGGCAACAACCAGGATGATCAGCGCAATGATAACAATATCAAAGCCACTGAAGGGAATGTCTAAAAACATGAGAGCCTCACCTGTATCGCACTGTTAGCCGATATCGGCCACTGCGCTTTACATGCGCCCAGTACGACAAGGTTTCAACAGGCTATGCGACCTATGGGCGAGCGCAACGTCTGGCGGTCCACAAAGGCGGGCGTTACTTCACCCAGCCCATCAGCTCACGCCGCACCAATGCTTCGATAACCGACATGCCGTGCGCGCCGTCATTGAGGCATGGGATGTAGCTGAAGTTTTCACCGCCATGCTCTTCAAAAATCTCATGGGCTTCCATTGCGATCTCTTCCAGCGTTTCCAGGCAATCGGAGACGAAACCAGGATTAAACACAGCGATATTTTTCACGCCTTCTTCGGCCAGCTTTTCAACCGTTTTATCTGTGTAAGGCTGCAACCACTCTTCGGGGCCAAAGCGCGACTGGAAGCAGGTCATCAGCCGACCCTTTTCCCAGCCCAGACGCTCTTCCAAAAGGCGCGAGGTTTTGTGGCAATGGCAGTGATAAGGATCACCCTTGTTGAAATAGCTCTCCGGAATGCCGTGATAGGAGGCAATGACTTTCTCTGGCTCAAAATCAAGGGTTGCCAGATGCTCTTCAATCGAGCGGGCCAGCGCTTCAATGTACACCGGCTCATCATGATAGGCAGGCACTGTGCGCATCGCCGGCTGCCAGCGCAGCTTCATCAGATGCTCATAGGCTTTGTCATTCACTGTTGCTGTGGTGGCAGATGCATATTGCGGATAGAGCGGGAACAGTAAAATTCGGTCGCAACCTTCTTCACGCAGCGCATCGATGCGGCTAGCGATAGAGGGATTACCGTAGCGCATGCCCCAATCCACCACGACATTTTCGTGATCGGCCATCGCCTCGCCAAGCAAATCTGACTGTGAGCGCGTGTAGGTGCGCAAATAGCTCTCATCCAGATCCTTGTTCCAGATCGTGGCGTAATCCTTGCCCTTTCGGCCTGGGCGCACCATCAAAATGATACCGTAAAGGATCGGATACCAAAGCGCTTTGGGCCACTCAATCACGCGGCGATCAGTGAGAAACTCAGCCAGATAACGCCGCATTGGCCAATATTGGGTGCCGTCAGGGGTGCCGAGATTCACCAAAAGCACGCCCACCTTGCCAAATTTCACCGGTGGATGACCGTCAGGCAGCACCGACAGCTCCAAGCCACGATTCGGCTGCGCAGGGGCAACGGTTGCAGCCTTAAAGGCTTTATAATCCTGCGTGTTCACGATGGGAAACTCCTGCGGGCCTGTCCGGGCGGTGTGTGCTTTTTCAGTAAGCATAGTTCCATACGGCGCAGCAAGCGAACTGGATGGGCCAAACAACGCACATACCGCTGAAAATTCAGGCTTGGGCTTAGCTTGCGGCTTGTCGTAAATGTGTCATGGTACTTTCACACAGGAGCAACAAGCACCTGCAAAAGACTAGCATTGTTCACGATCCGCCTTGAGGGAGGCTTACTATGCACCATACCCCAACTCGTCTTCTGGCCGCGCTCGGTCTATCGACCGCGCTGCTTACCGTCCCTGCGCTCGCGCAGGACAGCACCACCGTCAACGTCACTTTTCTTCTGGTGAACGACATTTACTCCATCGACAACCGTTCTGATCAGGGTGGCTTTGCTCGTCTTGCAGCGGTTGTTGAAGCCGAACGCGCCGCCAACCCCAATGTGGTTTATGCGGTGGCTGGCGATTTCCTTTCGCCCTCACTGCTCTCCTCGTTTGACCAGGGTGAGCACATTGTTGAACTGTTCAACATGACACCGCCAGACATCATCGTGCCTGGAAACCATGAGTTTGATTTTGGCGAAGAGGTTTTCCGCGCCCGTATGGCTGAGTTTGAAGGCCCTGCTCTGCTTGCTGCCAACATGCGCAATGAAGATGGCACCGTGCTGGACGGTTTTGCCGACACACTGATGATGGACATGGATGGCTTCATGGTCGGCGTTATTGGCCTTGCGGCCGATGATACTGATGAGAAGTCGAGCCCAGGCACTGTTCAGATTTCTGACGCGCTTGCATCGGGCCTGGCCCAAGCTGATGCGCTTCGTGAAGCCGGTGCAGACCTGGTCGTCGCTGTGGCCCACACCAACATTGCTGTCGACAATGCCATGTATGCTACGGGCGAGTTCGACATCATCCTAACCGGCGATGATCATGATTTGCGCCTGATGTATGATGGCCGCACGGCGCTGGTGGAATCTGGTGAGGAAGCTGAATTTGTAACCGCCATCGACGTGACTGCCACCATTGAAGGTGAAGGCGATGACCGCGATGTTGATTTCTCGCTATCCTTCCGACCCATGTCCACGCTGGGCATGGAGGGCAATGCTGAAGTTGCATCCCGCGTTGATGAGCTGAACGAACTGCTGGATGCCGAGCTTGATGTGGCCCTGGGCACCATAACCGCCGAGCTTGATTCACGACGCGCGTCAGTGCGCACGCAGGAAGCCACCATGGGTAACCTGGTAGCCGATGGCATGCGCGCAGCCGTTGGCGCTGATATCGCTATCACCAATGGTGGCGGTATCCGCGCCGATAAAGTGTACGATGCCGGAACCGAAATCACCCGCCGGGACATCCTCACTGAGCTGCCGTTTGGCAACGTCAACATCATGATCGAACTGTCGGGCGAAGAAGTGCTTGCAGCTCTGGAGAACGGCGTTAGCCGGGTGGAAGATGTTTCCGGTCGCTTCCCGCAGATCTCCGGCATGATGGTGGAAGCCGACATCACCCGCCCTGCTGGTGATCGTGTGACGTCCGTGATGATCGGCGGTGATGCGCTGGACCCGAGCCGCACTTACACAGTGGCCACCAACGACTTTATGGGTCGTGGCGGCGATGGCTACACCATGTTTGCTGATGCACCGCGCGTTGTGCGCGAGGAAGATGCTAAGCTGATGGCCAATGATGTGATGGTACACGTGCGTGAAATGGGTGAGTTCGCCCCAGCCATTGATGGCCGCATGATGCTGACCCGCTAAAAGCGGCACGCAGAAAAACACAAAGGCCGGGAGTGATCCCGGCCTTTTTTATTGGGTAAGCTACTCGCTCACGCTCAGGCCGCCTTCAAACCAAACACACGGCCTGTGTTCCCAAATTGGCCAGGCGCAATGCGTTGCAGCTGCGGGCGCAAGCCGGTCAGCGCTTCAAAGCTTTCCAGAACGTTCTCTTCAATCCAGTCGCCCGCTTCGGTTTCAACCTGAAGGATCGCAGCAGCCTCATCTTTCACAGGTGCAATGAGCCGCGCATCAAGCACCTCATCATGCTCCTGGATAAGCGTGGCAACATCAATGGCCCGCACATTGGCTTGGCACACATGAACAGCTGGCTGCGCAAAGCCCATCCAACCCATAAGGCCAGGTTTACGGTGGCGATGCGGCACCTGTTCAAAGGCCGAGAGCACGCCAGTGCAGATGGGCGGCTCGTCATCGGCCTCATCATCATCGCTGTAGGAAAGCACCACCTCGCCAATCATGCCATGGGCAACATCGCTGTCACCGCCCGGCTGAAGCACCCGCACATTGGTATTCTCAAGCAAGCGATAGGGCGCCTCACAGTCATCGCGCAGCGCGTAAGGGCCATAGGCATCATCGCTCATGATATCGCACACGTGCACACCATGTTGCTGTGCCAGCGCATGGACGATGGGAAACACCGCCCCGCCGCCAACCAGCGCATGGGTGAGAACATTGCCGTAACCTGCCCGCAAAAGGGCAAACAGCCGATCTGGCGAGCCAACAAAATGGGTGGCGATCAGGTTCTCATCGGCCAACATGTCTTCGCCGGTTACAACCTGCACTGCGCGCTTGGCGCAGGCCTGGCGCACCATGGCATCTAGCGCCGGGTAGGCCGCGCCAAAGCCAACCAGTAGGGTAGTGTCTGGTGACGTGTTCGCCAAATCAAAAGCCTGACTCAGCGCCTGGCCCATGCGCATTATCGCATGCTCACTCACCTCTGGTTCCACCTGCTGCACAATCATTGCAGACCCCATTTTACGCAACGCTACAAAACTCGAACGCTACTAGTGTCGCCGCAAAGCCTTACCAAGTGGTGGATTGGAATGAACTGTTATGCTGAGCCTAGCGCTAAGCTCATTCAAGAATGGTCAGAATGTCTTCCAGCGGCTTCTTGATCTTGGCAACCGAAGGCACTGTTGCATCTTTTGCTGGATGGCCAACCGCTAAGATCATAATCGGCTTTTCAGCTTCTGGGCGAGCCAAAAGATCATTGAGAAACTTCATCGGGTTGGGCGTGTGGGTCAGGCATACAAGGCCAGCATGATGCAGCGCGGTGATCAGCAGGCCAGTGGCGATGCCCGTGCTCTCGGGCACGTAATAGTTCTTGTAACGCGTGCCATCATCAAACGTGCCCCAACGCTGCGCAAACACCACAATCAACCATGGCGCATCTTCCAGGTGCGGTTTCTGCGCATTGGTGCCAATGGGCTCTAAAGCCTTGATCCATGCGTCTGGCGCGCCACCATCATAAAATTTGCGCTCTTCCTCTTCCGCAGCAGCGCGAACTTTCTGCTTCGTTGCCCGATCACCAATCGCCACAAAATGCCAAGGCTGTTGATTGGCTCCGGAAGGGGCTGTGCCAGCAGCATGAATGCAAGCCTCAATCACCGCACGATCAACAGGCCGGTCACTATAATCGCGCACCGAATGCCGCTGCGTCATACGCTTATAGAACGCCTGCGCCTCTTCCAGCATTTGCGCATCGCTAAGGTCCATCCGATCCGGCAGATCAAGCGGGGCATAGGACATCGATTTGCTAGCAAACATGGATCAAGCTCCTGGCCAAAGTCATAAGCGCTAGCTGCGCGAGAAGGCAGAGCGTATGAGCGCAAAGCCTGCCACGGCAAACAGGCCCGCCACAACGCCATCAATCCAGCGGCGCATGCGCGCATAACCGCTCATGAACCCACGCAAGGAAAACGCCAGCGCATAGCCGGTATAGTTGAGCACACCGATGACCATGCACAGGCCCGTTGCAAGCACCACAAAACCAAGGCTGGCCTCGCCACCCAGCCCCATGGAGAGCGCCGCCATCCACGCCACCACAGCCTTGGGATTGGAGAGATTGAGGATCAGTCCGCGTACAAACCAGCGTCCAGACTCTGAAACCTCGTCAAGGTCTGCCAACGGCTTGGCAGCCGCCTTGCCAGATTGGAAGGCCAACCACAGCAGATAGAGGCCGCCTAATATTTTGAGGACGGTGAGCGCAGTAGCGGAGCTTTGCAGCAAAGCGCCAAGTCCGGTAGCAGCCACCAAACCCCAAAAGGCAAGACCAAGCGATAGGCCCAGCCCGAAGCGCAAACCCTGCCGGCGACCCGAGCGCATAGACACTGTGGCAACCGCAATATTGGCCGGGCCAGGTGATACCGCTACCACCAGGAAGGCCAGTGCGATGGCAACCAAAGCTTCAAACGCGCCCATCAGAACTCTCCTTAAGAAACGAAAAGCCCGCAGCCATAACAGCTGCGGGCTTTGCTAAAAACGTATCGTTTACTGCACCTAGTTCAGAAGATCGGGCAGAATGGTGACAATGCCAGGGAACAGCCATAACAGCCCCAAGGCAATCACCTGGATGCCCACAAACGGCAGCACTCCACGATAAATATTGCCCGTTGTCACCGACTTGGGCGCAACGCCGCGCAAGTAGAACAGCGCGAAGCCAAACGGCGGGGTGAGGAAGGATGTTTGCAGGTTCACCGCAATCATAATCGTCACCCAGGCAGGGTCGAGCGTGCCACCGTAAAGCACCGGCCCCACAATTGGGATCACGATGTAGATGATCTCCAAAAAGTCGAGCACGAAGCCGAGCACGAACAGGATCATCATCACAACCAGGAAGACAAGCAGCTCATTATCGAAGGCTCGAAGGAACTGCTGGATGTAGTGCTCGCCACCAAAGGAAATCAGCACCAAGTTCAAGAGCTGGCTACCAATAAGGATGGTGAACACCATGGATGTAACTTTGGCCGTTTCGCGCACCACAGGCGACAGAACATTGCCGCGGAACAGAACCCAACAGCTGTAAAGCAGACCAAAAAAGGCGAAGTGATACAGGCCTTGGGCCAAGATATAGGCAACCCAATCCTGCCACGGCACAGCCTCGCGGGTAATGCGGAGGTCAAAATTGACGCCGATCAGGATCATGATGACGAGCGCAAAACTTGCCCAGATCACCATTTTAGAGTTGCCTTCTTCCTCTTTCAGCTTGCGGAAGGCCGCCAACATAATAGCACCAGCAGCGCCCAGTGCCGCCGCGGGCGTTGGGTTGGTAATGCCACCAAGAATGGAACCCAACACAGCCACGATGAGGACCAGCGGCGGGAACACAACGCGCAGCAATTCATTTTGAGACAAGCGCCCCATTGCAACACGCGCACCGTAGAGCGTCATCAGCATGGGGATCGCAAGGATCATGAATTTCGCGCCCGGCCCTGTCAGTGGCGTGATGAACACCGCATCAAAGATGAGCGCCAACAGCACCCCAGCCCCGCCTATCAACAGCGGTGTTGGGTTGGCCTTGAAATCCACCCCGCGGGCAAGCACCAACACAATAGCGAACAGAAGGAAGATGGTAACAACGCCAGTGCCCACAGGGGCCGCATTGATTAAAGCCGCCTCGCGCGCAACAACAAGCTCTTCTTCGGAGAGCTCATGGGCCTCTTCAGCGCCGCCAGCGGCCTGAATTGTTGCCCGCTCTTCAACAGCCAAATCCCAGGCGTCCTGCCCGTGCAATTCAATCATCGCCGCCTGGCACTGATCGGTCACATTGGTGCGTAGGCTCGCTTGCGCCCCGGCTTGGGTAAATGTGGAAACACTGACCGATTGGCTGCCAATCATGCCGCCACTGACGCCAAGCAACACAGCACAGACCAAGCCAATGGGTGCTGCCAAATACCATGTCATGCCATGGCCGCGCTTGGTTTCAACTTTCTCACGTGCTTCAAACTGCACAGCAGGGGCTTTGGTTGGGTTCACCAGCGCAAAGCCAAAGGCGTAAACACCATAAAGCGTGGCGATGAATATGCCCGGTAACAGCGCTGCCTGGAACAAGGTACCAACCGACAGCACCGCCGGCTCGCCCAAATAGGTCAACGCATCGGTGCAACCAGCAAGCTGCGCGCGCGTCTCCTGACCGGCTGCATAAAGGTCACCAACAAGGGTGCCGAGCAAAACAATCACAATCGAAGGCGGAATGATTTGTCCCAATGTGCCTGATGCCGCGATTACGCCGGTGGCAAGCTCAGGGGAATAATTGTTGCGCAACATAGTGGGCAGCGCCAGCAAGCCCATGGTTACAACCGTTGCACCAACAATGCCGGTAGACGCGGCAAGGAACGCACCCACAATTACGATGGAAACGGCAAGGCCGCCAGGCAGCGGGCCAAACACGCGCGCCATGGTTGTTAGAAGATCTTCGGCAATGCGCGAACGCTCAAGCGTGATGCCCATCATCACGAACATGGCCACCGCAAGCAGCGTTTCGATGGACTGGCCAGCGATCACACGCTCGTTCATGCGGTTCACGATGAAGGAGAGATTGCGCTCCATGGCCTGCTGCCAGCCACCGGGGAACAGCGCTTCTTCAACGCGCGGCAACTCCGGGTATCGGAACAGCGATATGGAGTCTCGAATAACCCCTTCGGCAACAAGAGCTGCATATTCCGGCGATGTCTTATCAATCGCCTGGTGAATGAGGATCCCTGCGGAGTCCAACGCTGCAATAATGGTGAAGGAGATTACCCCTGCCCCAGCGATCGAAAAAGCGACCGGGAAACCACTCAAAATGGATGCAAACAGCGTCAGAAAGACAATGATTAGGCCAACTTCGACCCCGTCTAATCCAAATAGCATGGTGCTGCCTTACCTCTATATGCGCATCAACGCGTTACTGGTGCGCTTATGCGCAATGTGTTTGGCGCGCGTACGCGCCGGTGTTCAAAAATCAGGTTGAGCCGGAATGCGCTTCGTGTGCGAATTCCTCAGCTTCATCGCCCATTTTATCTTTGTCGGCATATTTGCCTTCGCTGGCCTCTCCCTCAACAAATTCCAGATAAGAGCGCCAGAAAAAGGCCACTGCGTGCAGCAGCACCATCACGCAGAACGCAACGATAAGGACCTTGAAAATGAAGTAGGCGTTGAAGCCATTGGGGCTGAAACCAATTGTCTCCACGTTCCAGCGCAACACGCGCGACTGCATCAGCATGCGGTCCAAGGTACTGGTGGAGGATGGGTTGGGCACAACCAGGTGCCGCCACATGAAAAACCAAGCGTAAAGATAGGTGATCGCCATAGCTGGAACCATGAAGATCATCGATCCAACCATATCGATCATTTTTTTGGCCCGGTGCGATACGGCCGAATAAACCAGATCAACACGCACATGGCCGCCCTGCACAAATGTGTAGGTGCAGCACAAGCAAACAATCAGCGCGTTATAAAGTTTAAGCTCTTCAGACCACCAAGAAAGATCCTGAGTGAAAGCTTTACCAAACGGCCCAAGAGAGATGTCGGCGACGCGGAAGATGCGCTGTAGGAACACAATCATAACCTGCTGCAAAACCATAATCAGGCCAGCCCAGGCAAAAAAGCGCCCGACAAAATTAGCAAAGCCTTCCAGCCCACGCACACAGCCCCAAAGTATGTTCCGCTTCCAGAACATGCCAAGCGCGGTGATCACCAAGAAGATTGTGAAGATGACAAAAAACAGCTCAGTCGAGGCACCATAATAGATGAAACGCACAAGAGCTTCGGGGTCGGACCAATTCAACCAAGCTTGCGGATTAATGAGAGCCTGAAACAAATGGACAGGCGCCATCGCAATGCTTTTTGCAAGCCAGACAATAAAGTCGATCATACTATCATACCCCGCGCGCTGTTTTGCGCGTTAGTCTCGACCAGGAACGTCTGATCAAAAAAATATCCCGCCCGATACTGTAGGGCATCGAGCGGGATACGATATAGAACAATGGTAATGCGTTTAGACGCTTACATTGCCGCGTTAACGCGGTTGCGCTGGCGCTGATACTCGCCATCGGCAATTTCATACCAGCCAGCTGACTCTTCCAAGGAAGCGAAGTAGCTTTCGGCAATGTTGGCGTAGATCGGATCGCTCATATTTTCAGCGCGAACCTCAGCGGCACCGCGGCCGAACGCATCCCAAACATCGTCTGGGAACTGGCGAACCTGGACACCACCAGCCTGCAAGCGGGCCAAAGCGGCACCGTTTTCAGCCAGCGACAGAGCCGTGTTCTGAGCGTGAGCAGCTTCACAAGCAACTTTACAGATCTGCTGATGGATTGGAGACAGTGATTCCCAGACTTCCTGGTTGAACACCATGCTCAGCGCTGAACCTGGCTCATGGAAACCAGCAGCATAGTAAGTGTTGGTCACTTCCTGGAAGCCCATACGCTCATCGGCGTAAGGACCGATCCACTCAGCGCCATCAATCTGGCCAGAAGCAAGCGCCTGGTAAATTTCGCCACCAGGAATGTTCTGCACCGAAGCGCCAAGACGACCAAGAACCTGACCACCCTGACCAGGCATGCGGAAACGCAGGCCCTGCAGATCGTCGGCAGAATTGATCTCAATGTTGTACCAGCCGCCTGGCTGCATAGCTGTCATGCCGCACATCAGTGGCTTGAGGCCGAACAGTGAGGAAAGCTCATCGTGCAGTTCCTGACCGCCACGACGATAGTACCAGTTGGCCAGTTCTTGCGATGTCATGCCGAAAGGCACGGACGTGAAGAACGCGAAACCTGGGTGCTGGTTCAGGAAGTAGTACTCAGCTGAGTGGTAAACATCGGCCTGGCCAGATGACACAGCGTCAAACACTTCGAACGCGCCAACAAGCGAGCCAGCGGACATTTTGTTGAAGCTCAGCTGACCGTCGGTCATAGCTGTGATGTAATCGATCGCGAGCTGTGCTGCGTCATCGAAAACCGCAAAACCATCAGGCACAGATGTAACCATGGTCAGGGTGCGGTTGCCCTGGGCAATTGCTGGTGCTGCCAGTGCAGTTGACGCTGCTGCGCCTGCACCAACAATACCGGCTTTTTTGATAAATGAACGACGATCCATAGAGAGTTCCTCCCGAACTACTTGAGCGGATTTATTGTCTAAGGCGTACATGAGCCATGCGCTGTGCGCATAGGCCCTATGCATCCGCGCGCACTTAAACAGTAAAGCGCCAACAAGTACAAGGGTGAAAGACTATGGCCTTTAGGGCGAAACACCTTTAACCAAATCACATGGTTTATCAGATGTTTATGCACTGAAAATAGGCAGATCGCCCCGCTGCCAAACTCCTAATCACGCGGTACCCTTCATGTCTGCATCAAACCCACTTGTTCTTGTCTCATCGGATATGCGCCAGTTGCACGGATTTACCTGGCACGCGGCTATCGACACCTATTTGCGCTCGGCCTTCACCGTTGCTGGCCTCACGCCGGTGATTGTTCCATCCTTTGGAACCACCATCATCAATGATGCGTTGCTGGGCGCAGCAAGCGGCGTTTTGGTCACCGGATCACGCAGCAATGTGCACCCTGGCCTCTATGGGCAAGAAGAAACCCCGGCACACGAACCCTATGATCGAGCGCGCGATGCCACCACGCTTCCCCTCATTCATGCGGCACTGGATCGTGGTTTGCCGCTGCTGGCCATCTGCCGGGGGCACCAGGAGCTTAACGTTGCGCTGGGTGGAACAATTGATACCGAAATTCAGGAGCAAGAGGGACGGCGCGATCATCGCGGCGGTGACCCCGAAGCGCCCCACGAAAAGCGATTTGACCACAATCACACGGTTTCAATCACGCCGGGCGGCCTGCTCGCGGGCATTCTTGGCACAGAGGGTGTTCAGGTGAACTCGGTCCACCGCCAAGCGATTGCGACGCTCGCCAACGGCCTCACCATTGAGGCAACCGCCAATGATGGGACCATTGAGGCGATCAGCGTGCGCGATGCCAAAAGCTTTGCTTTGGGCGTGCAGTGGCATCCAGAATATTGGGCGAGCCTATCTGGGGAGGCCGACGCCCCTTCCACCAAAATCTTTGAGGCCTTTGGCGATGCCGCCCGCGCCTTTGGCGGCCAAACGGCCTAGCGGCTAAGCGAGGCCAGCAAGAGCAGCACGCCAAAACCGATCACCAGCAAACCACCAACCAGGCTAAGCACCACGGGCGCAAGGCGCATCAATGCGTTTGTTTCGCCGCCGCGCGCAAACACCTTTGATAAGCCGCTGGCAAACACCGCCAGCGTACCCACGGTGATGGCTGTGCCAATCCCCATCGCATAGGCAGATAGGGCACCGGCCCAAAGCAAGCCTTGCGACAAGGCAAGCACCAAAACCAGCAAAGCGCCCGTGCAGGGCCGTGCGCCAGCACCAAGCACCAGCATCACCGTTTGGCCAAAACCTGCGGTACGCGAAACCACATCAGCATCCGGCATATGCACGTGGTCGCAGCCACAATGATCATCGTGCACGTGATGCGGATCGGGGTGAGCATGATGATGCGTGTGGTGATGGCCCTGATGGTGATCGTGATCATGCGTGTGTGAATGATCGTGGTCATGCGCAACTGGCTTCACAATCCAGCCCCTAGCTGTGCGCCAAACAAGGTAGACACCCAGCATAACAATCAACGCGTATGAAAACCGCTCCAGCGTAATCGTCGCATCAGTAAGGAACTGCCGCGAAAAGCCAAACACACCCGCCAACACGCCAACCAAAAGCACCGCAACGCTTGCCTGCACCAGCGCCGCCCCAATGGCGAGCAATGCCCCGCGCCGCGCCGTATCACCACTGGCCAACATATAGGAGCCGATCACCACCTTGCCGTGGCCCGGCCCCGCCGCATGCGCAATGCCATAGGCAAAGGATAAGCCAAGCAGCGTCCACAACGCACCGGGCGAGTCCGCCACTTGGCGCAGTGCTCCGGTCAAACCATCATAAAAAGTGCCCTGCGCCTGCGCCGTCCAGGCGATCAACCAATCAAAGCCAAAGCCCGGCACCGGTTCAGATGGCACCACAGAGCCAAACGGATTGGCCAGCGCAGAACCTGCAACAAGCAGCGCGCACCCGACAAACAACAAAAGCCTCATCGGCAGGTAACTCGCGCCCGGTTAGCCAGTTGCGTGGTCACAGACATTAGTTCCTCGGGCACAGCGCCATCAGCTGGGATCAGCGAGAGAATGTTGGCATAGCTATCATCCAGCTCCGGCGGCTCATCGATTGATAGCCCGCACGCCTCAGGCGCACCGGCCATGCGCACTGGATCGTTTTCAATCAGCGAGAACGCCACAAAATATTCCGGGTCAAAAATGTCCACAATCACCATGTCATGTTGTGGAGCCATGACAGGGTTTTCCAGCGGCAACGTAAAGTGCAGCGTGGTGTTCACCCCATCATGCTCAAGGTAATAGTCCTGCGGGCTACCAAACGTTTCGCTGTAAAGGTCGCCCAACCTATCGGTCGTGGCAGCTCCTGCTATGCTGGTGAAGAAATGAAAATCGGCCAGGGAGGTCACATTCACCTCGGCCAATTCGGCGGTTTCCTCGCGCGAGTAAACGCCATCACCGTTCACATCCAAACCCAGCATCAAATACGACGAAAATGCTTCGTCAAACCGCCAGGCATGGCGGACTTGCGTGAGCGCTCCTACATCATCAAAAATCAGCTCCGCCGCCGCATCCACCCACACATGAGGATGGGCTTGCGCTGGATTGCTAAGCACCAAAGCAGTGCAACTGGCCAGAAGAAGAGTGCGCATTGATTTCATATTCAGTGGCCTAGAAAGCGAGAACGGCAGCAGTGTGGCATCAACAGTCTCCCGCACGTCTGGCAAAACTATCGGCCAGATGATCGACAAATGCGCGCAGCTTCTGCGTCATGTGGCGACGCTCGGCATAGACAGCATAGATTCCAACACCTTTGAGTTCAAAGTCTTCAAGCACAGGCACCAAGCGCCCCGCCTCCACATCACTTTGCACAGAAAGAAAAGGCACCTGAGCGAAGCCAAGGCCCGCCAGCGCCGCCATACGGATAGCATGGGGCGCGTTGATGCTGATAACCTCATCAATGCGTACCGAGCGTCGGCCCTCCGGCGTATCAAAGCTATAAGCCCGCTTCACCCGGTGGTTGCTGTCGGCAATTGCAGGCAGCTTAGACAGGTCTTCTGGCACCTGCGGCAGGCCATGTTTGGCAATCAGCTCTGGCGTTGCGCACACCACCACACGGTAGGGCGCAAGCTTGCGCGCAATGAGGCTGGAGTCCGCCAGCTCGGATATGCGTATCGCCACATCAAAGCGCTCGGCCACCATGTCGATGAACCGATCTTCAAACACCACATCCAGCTGCACCTGAGGGTGGGCCGCAGCGAACGCCATGATCACCTCACCCAACAAACCATCAGAATGGGTGCGCGGGGCAGATACACGCAAAGGTCCGCGCGGCACATCGCTTTGTTCACGGGTGCGCTCCTGCAAGCTATCAAGGCTTGCCAACACCCCCACCGCTTCATCGAAATAGGTTTGCCCAGCATCGGTCGGCGCAATCGAGCGTGTGGTGCGGGTTAGCAGCCGCACGCCCAAATAGTCTTCCAGTTCACGCACATCTTTGGACAGGATCGCTTTGGAGCGACCGGTCACCCGCGCCGCTGCCGAATAGCCGCCAGCGCGCACCACATTAACGTAGGAACGCATGCGTGTCAGTGTATCCATAGAGGTGCCTTTAACAGTGCAGCTAACAGTACCGCTTAGCCAAATGTTGGTGGGATTTAGGCGCAGCGCATGCGTATTACCAGATGCCGGTCACAGCTAAACCGGCCAGCGCTAAAGCAGCGCGCGGTGTATCTCAGGCACAAATTCCTGATCTTCCATGGGCGGGCGCACATAGTCGCGCTGCTCGGGTCGATCTTCCAAAACCACCGGCTGTGTGGGCACAGCCTCGTATGGAATCAGCGAAAGCAAATGGTTGATGCAGTTGAGCCGAGCGTGTTTTTTCACGTCTGATTCCACAACATACCAGGGGGCCTGATTGATATTGGTACCGGCAAACATTTCATCCTTGGCGATGGAATAATCCACCCAGCGTTTGCGACTTTCCAGATCCATCGGGCTTAGCTTCCACTGCTTTGTGGGGTCTTTTAAGCGCTTCTGGAAACGGCGCTCCTGCTCCTCATCGCTCACCGAGAACCAGTATTTGATCAGTTGCAAGCCTGAGCGCACAAGCATGCGTTCAAACTCTGGGCAAGTGCGCAGAAACTCTTGATATTCTTCATCGGTGCAGAACCCCATCACCCGTTCCACACCTGCACGATTGTACCAAGAGCGGTCAAAAATAACGATCTCACCGCCCGATGGCAGATGCTCAACATAGCGCTGGAAATACCATTGATGCTTTTCACGTTCTGTTGGCGCTGGCAACGCAACCACCTTACACACCCGCGGATTAAGCGCTTCGGTGATGCGCTTGATGGTGCCGCCTTTACCAGCCGCATCGCGCCCTTCAAAGATGATCGCAACCCTGTGCTTGGTGTGTTTCACCCACTCTTGCAGCTTAACCAGCTCAATCTGCAACCGCGCCAGCTCAGCCAGATAGGCCTTTTCCGAAACGTGGTCTGCCTTGCCACCTGACTTTTTGCTCATGCCATCATCCCTTGATCTACCGTGATAAAGCCAATGCTACACACAAGTGATCAGAAGCCAAAATAGCATGGCGCAAGCTTGGCACTAACCGCATCGCACTGGCGCTATAGCATCGCGCTGGCACACTGCGCGCCAGACAAAAACGCAAGCTCAATGCGCGGGCCCAGCATGCCATCACCGGCAACCCCCACGCTGCCATCAGCGCTAAGTAAATAGGGCGCGCCTGCAGCCTTCTCCACCAGCGCATAGCGCCAGCGATGACCAGCGCCATAGACCGGCTGGGGCACATCCACACCCATCGCCTCTTGAAACAATCGCAGCAGCACCGGTACCATGGCCTCACGCTCGCGCTCAATATGCTCCTTGGAAAAGTCAGCCGAAGCCTGCACAACCCATAGGTCATGCTCGCTGTCACGGCCTGGTCCACGTGCAGATTGCCGGCACGCGCTGGCAAGATTGGAAGCCTCACTTAGCTCTGGCACATCGGGCAGATCCAGCGGCTTATCAAAGGCGGCCAACAGCGTGTAGCTGGGCGCGTAAACCACATTGGCAAGGGGCGCGAAGGCATCGCCAAAAGAGGCAAGCAACACCTGCGCCTGCGGCGCTGGGGCCGTTACAATCACTTTGTCAAACGGGCCTTGATGGGTGCCATCCTTGTCTGAAAGCACGTAGCCTTCAGCCACTTTTCCAATATGTGCGACCTCAAATCCGGTCACCACACTGATAGCGTCCTGACCTTCAAAACCCGCTTTCACAAGGCCCGCCATACCTGGCTTGCCTATCATTGCGCCAGGCTTAACACTGTCCCACACATGCAGCGCGCCCTTGCCTTGCAACTCGGCAATATAGTGCGAAAACGCAGGGTCACGCACGGTGGCGTACTGCGCACCATGGTCAAACGCACCATAATCGGTGCGACGGGTGGAAAGCCTCCCGCCTATACCGCGTCCCTTATCAAACACCTGCACGCTGTGCCCAGCCGCCGCCAAGGTGCGGGCGCTAGCCAGCCCCGCCATTCCAGCACCGATAACTGCGACATCTAGAGACATGTATGTGGCCTCGCCTTTGTTTTTCTTTCACCCATATAGGCCCTCATGAGCACAACACCATCCCCCACCGAGCCGCCAGCTTGTACCGTTTATTATGACGGCGCATGTCCGCTGTGCCAGCGCGAAATATCCATGTATCAAGGCATGGATGGCGCCGACACCATTCATTGGCATGATGTGAGCAGCACCGGCACCGGCGCTGATGATCTGGCAACGCAAGACGCCATGGCCCGCTTTCATGTACGCCGTGCTGATGGCACGTTGGTTTCTGGCGCACGCGGATTTTTCGAAGTCATGAAAACAATCCCGAAGCTGCGCTGGCTGGGGCACGCATTGTCGGTGCCACCCATCCCGTGGATTGCTGAAGGGGCTTATCGGATTTTTTTGCCCCTGCGCCCTTTGCTGAAACGCATTGTACCAGCCCCCAAAATGGCCCCACGCAATGATGCCTGACCGGTTCCCAGTATCCCGTGCGGCAGCCCTAGAGCGGCTAACAAAGTTCGCGCCAAAGGCTGGCCGTGCCTATGCCGCCAATCGCAACACCGATTTTGGGGCTAGCACAGCACAGGGCGTTTCCATGCTCTCGCCCTACCTGAAGCGGCACATGATCACTGAACGCGAAGTGGTGGAAGCCACCCTGGCCCAACATTCCCCTGAGGCGGCTGAAAAGTTCATCCAGGAGGTCTATTGGCGCACCTACTGGAAAGGCTGGCTGGAAATGCGGCCCAGCCTTTGGGACCATTATCTGCAAGAGCGCGAAAACGGCTTTCGTGATCTGGATAAGGATGGCGCGCTGCGGCGCGATTACGCTGCTGCTATTGAGGGGCGCACCGGGATTGAAGGCTTTGATGATTGGGCGCACGAACTGGTGGAAACCGGCTGGCTGCACAACCATGCCCGCATGTGGTTCGCCTCCATTTGGGTGTTCACCTTGCGCTTACCATGGGCGCTGGGGGCAGATTTTTTCTATTCCCATTTGCTGGACGCTGACCCGGCTTCCAACACGCTATCCTGGCGCTGGGTGGCCGGACTGCACACCAAAGGCAAAACCTATCTGGCCCGCGCCGATAACATTGAAAAATTCACCAATGGCCGCTTTCGCCCCACAGGCCTCGCCCCGTTTGCAGAGCCGTTGATAGAGAACTTTGATATCCCCTCACCTCTACCACCCCGCGAGGCCCACGCGCGCGTCCCTGATGGTGACTATGCGCTACTGCTCACATCAGATGATCTGCATCCAGAAAGCTGGCCAGGCTATGATGCCAATCCGCCAAAGCTTGTGATTTGCGTTGCCCAGGTGTCACAGGAAGCCGATTTGAACGCTGGAGAAATCGCGCGCGAATTTACAATTGCTGCGCTTGATGAGACCGCATCGCGGCTGGGCATAGACACTGCCACCTGTGAGCCAACAGCGGAAGCTTTGGCTGCGCTAATTCGCGACAAAAATCTCGCATGTCTGGGACATGCGTTCGCTAATTCCGGACCAACGCATGCGTTTTTGAACCAAGTTCTGGTTAAGATACACGCGGAAAACATCGCGCTGCACGAGATGAAGCGCAGCTGGGATAATCACGCCTGGCCGCACGCCACGGCGGGTTTTTTCAAAATGAAAAAGAAAATACCCAAGCTGATGGCCCAAGCAGGGTTGGTGGGCTAGGCCGCCTGTTCGATATCCAGCCGGCCCTCTTCCACCGCATGGCAGGCGATGGCCCGGCCAGCTTTGGTAATTGCCTGAGGAACCTCTGCCTTGCAGCGATCACTTGAGAATGGGCAGCGCGGATGAAACACGCAGCCTGGTGGCGGATTGATCGGATTGGGGATCTCGCCTTGCACCGGTTGGCGCTCGCGCCCGACCTGCGCAATGGAGGGCACAGCATCCAGCAGCATGCGGGTATAGGGGTGCGCCGGATTGGAGAAAAGATCTTTGGTATCAGATACTTCCACCAAACCACCCAGATACATCACGCCGATACGGTTGGCCATATAGCGCACCACGGCAAGGTTGTGGCTGATGAAAAGATAGGTGAGGCCAAGCTCATCCTGCAGGTCGCGCATGAGGTTCAAAATCTGCGCTTGCACCGATACATCCAGCGCAGAGGTTGGCTCATCGCACACCAAAAATTCAGGATTAGAGGACAAAGCCCGCGCAATACAAAGCCGCTGGCGCTGACCGCCAGAAAACTCATGCGGGTACTTCACCGCATCACGGGCATCCAAGCCCACCAGCTCTAGCAACTCACCAACGCGGGCGTTGATCGCTACATCATCATCCATCAGGCCAAACACACGAATGGGCTCAGAGATGATCCGGTCGATCCGCCAGCGTGGGTTGAGGCTAGCATAGGGATCTTGAAAAATCATTTGCATTCGGCGCCTTAGCGCCGCGCGAGCATCCTCGTCGGTGTTCTTGTGGATCGACTGACCATCAACGGTAATGCTGCCCTCAGTTGGGTTCAAAAGACCGATAACCATTTTGGCAACGGTGGACTTGCCTGAGCCGGACTCCCCCACCAGCGCGAAGGTTTCACCCTTCTTGATATCAAACGAAACGCCGGATACAGCGGTGAGGTTCTGCTCAGGCAGGCGCTCAATCACCCGGTTCAGCCAAGGTTTGGAAACATTGAATCGCTTTACAAGGCTATCAACTTGCACAAAGGAATTGGTCATTCGGCAGCCTCATTCAAAGCATTCGCATAGGCTGGGTCATGCAGAAAACACGAAGCTTGCGAGCTATCAATTTCCACAAGCTCTGGTCGCTCCGTGGCGCAGGGTTCAAAGCGTTTGGGGCAGCGAGGATTAAATGCGCAGCCTTCTGGCAAGCGATCCAAGCGGGGCATAGACCCTTCGATCTGCGCTAGGCGATCACCCTCTGTTTCAAGGTCTGGGATCGCGCCCATAAGGCCCACTGTGTAGGGGTGATGTGGATTGTGCACCACATCGGCAACCGGTCCAATTTCAGCGATACGCCCAGAATACATAACCGCAACGCGGTTGGCCGTTTCAGCGATCACGCCCATATCGTGCGTGACCAAAATGACAGCTGTGCCCCGCTCAGCACATAGTTTTTTCAAAAGCGCAATCACCTGCGCCTGCACCGAAACATCAAGCGCAGTGGTCGGCTCATCAGCAATGATCAGCTCAGGCTCAGCAGCCAGTGCCAGGGCGATCACCACACGCTGGCGCATGCCGCCGGAGAACTCGTGCGGGAAAGCATCCAGGCGCTCAGAGGCGGCAGGAATACCGACATCTTCAAGCAGCATAACCGCGCGCTCGCGGGCTTGGCTGTCGTTCATATCCATATGCGTCTGGATCGTTTCGGTCAGCTGACGACCAATGGAATAGAGCGGGTTGAGGCTGGTCAGCGGATCCTGGAAGATCATAGCAATTTTCTTGCCACGGATCTTGCGCATTTCTTCAAGCGGCAAACCTTCAATACGCTGACCATCTAGCGTTACCGTGCCACCACCAATGCGTCCGGGTGGTTCAAGCAAGCCGATAATCGCCGCGCCTGTGATCGATTTACCGGCACCGGATTCACCCACCAGGCCAAGCACTTCACCGCGATGGACATCAAAGGAAACGCCATCGATGGCGCGCAGCAATGCGTGGCGCGTGGGAAACTCCACCACCAAATCACGCACCTTCAACAGCGGCTCTTGTGAACGGGTTTCATCAGCCATTGCGCTACCTCAGCTTTGGGTTAAGCGCATCGCGCAGCCAGTCACCCAAAAGGTTCACCGACAAGGCTAGCGCAAGCAGCGTGATCGCCGGGAAGAGTAAAATCCACCACTCACCGGAGAACAAGAAGTCTTGCCCGGTATTGATCAACGTGCCCAGCGAAGGGGTGGTTTTCGGCATGCCGACGCCTAGGAAGGAAAGTGTCGCCTCAGCAATGATCGCCAGGGCCAAACCGATGGTGGCGATCACAAGCACAGGGCCCATCACATTGGGCAGCACATGCTTCATCATGATGGTGAAGGGCTTCACCCCAATCACCCGGGCGGCCTGCACATATTCCTTGTTACGCTCAACCAGCGTGGCACCGCGCACGGTGCGCGCATATTGCACCCAATCCGATAGGGCGATGGACACAATGAGCACCCAGACCGCCACATCGTTTCGAACGTCAGGTGGCACCAAACCGCGCACGAT
The DNA here is from genome assembly GCA_045105395.1 of Devosiaceae bacterium. Lineage (GTDB taxonomy): Bacteria > Pseudomonadota > Alphaproteobacteria > Rhizobiales > MH13 > MH13. The sequence goes on from JBGCDM010000016.1 coordinate 31,372, forward strand.
ACCAAAGACAAGCAAGGCGATAAGGATCGAAGGAAAGGTAAGCTGCACATCAGCAATGCGCATGATGATAACGTCGGCCCAACCTCCACGATAGCCTGCAATCAGGCCCAGTGTGATGCCGATGACCATGGCAAGGAACACCGCCGACACACCCACAAACAGCGAAATACGCGAGCCATAAAGGATGGTGGAAAAGATATCACGGCCCTGATCATCCGTACCCAGCCAATACACACTACCGGTGAACTGATTGGGTTCCATGGGCGCAGTGAATCCGTCCATCAGGTTGAGCTCAGCAGGATTGAACGGATTTTGCGGCGACAGAAGCGGTGCAAAAATCGACGCCAAAACGATAATCAGCACCACAATACCTGCGACAATCGCCACCGGCGAACGGGTAAAAGAGTACCAAACATCGGAGCGCTGAATGCGCACCCACAAGGATGGTGCCTGCGCCTTAGCAGCCTCGATCTTGGCCTCAACCGCAGATTGATCTTCGTTAAGAGATGTCTCGCTCATAGCCAGCGCTCCTATTTGCCTGTTGGGCGCTCGACCCGCAACCGCGGATCAACGGCGAAATAAAGAAGGTCAACGATCAGGTTCACCATCACGAAGAACACGGCGATCAGCATCAGATAGGTCGCCATAACCGGGATATCGACGAAGTTGATTGCGTTGATGAACATCAGCCCCACGCCCGGCCACTGGAACACCGTTTCGGTGATGATGGCGAAGGCAACGATGGAGCCCAACTGCAAACCTGTGATGGTAATGACCGGGATAAGTGTGTTTTTCAGAGCATGGCCAAAATTGACCGCACGCGCAGATAGCCCTCGCGCCCGCGCAAATTTGATGTAATCGGTGCGCAGAACTTCCAACATCTCAGAGCGCACGAGCCGCATGATAAGCGTGAGCTGAAACAGACCTAGCGTGATAGCGGGAAGGATAAGGGACTCCCGACCAGAGGCCGTGAGGAAACCGGTGGTCCAGCCGCCAATAGCCACCACCTCGCCGCGCCCGTTGGATGGCAGCCATTGCAGCTCCACCGCGAAAATCCAGATCAGAGCAATGCCAATGAGAAACGTGGGCAAGGACACGCCGATCAGCGAAACCGTCATAATGGTGGTGGCGATGAAACCTTTACGGCGCAGCGCTGTGTAAACGCCCAGCGCCAACCCACCAAATAGGGCAAACAGGCCAGAGACAAAAGCAAGCTCTAGCGTGGCAGGAAGTCGCTCGCCAATGAGCTGTGATACCGGCACACCGGCACGATAGGAGATACCAAACTCGCCCTTCACCGCGCCCAGCAAAAAGTTGAAATATTGCACAATGAAGGGATCGTTTAGCCCCAGGCGCTCACGCAGATTTGCAATGTCATCAAACGTGCGCTCCTGACCAAGCAAGCTTTCGATCGGATCGCCAACATAGCGGAACATAAGAAACGCTATGAGGCCAACAATGAGCAGCACCACGACCGACTGAAAAACACGGCGTAAAACAAATGCGAGCATCGGTTAGCCCTTCCCATCGGGCGCTTCCACGCCCTCCTCGCCAGCATTGCACAGATCAAATTCGGCCATCAGCCTTTCACCGGAAAGGCCATAGGCAATTTGATCGGCGTCATGCAGCGCGATGACAAAAGCATCTGCGTCAGCAACCTGCCCGCGCAGTTCCACCGCCCATTCCTCGCTTTGCCCGTAGATCGCATCGGAGTTTGCTTGCTCAGCCGGGTCATAAGAAAGGTGGAAGGCCACATAGTCTGAAACCTGCACGCAAAGCGCAAGGGCAGCGATTGTTTCCAGCATCAGCGTCCTCCAGAACGAAAAATGGCGGGCTGTATGAGGCAGCCCGCCATTGAAAAACTAGTTGGCTGTTACCCAGCGCAGAATGAAGAAATTGTCCGAGCGCGGGCTAACCTCGACCCCATCGCGCACACCCCAAAGGATGGGCTGAGAGTAAAGCGGCACATAGGCTACTTCATCCTGATAAATCGCTGTGATCTCATCCAGCATACCTTGGCGCACGCCTTCATCCACTTCCGACTGCACCGCTGGCAGAAGCTCATCCACGCGAGCGTTGGAATAAGCACCAAAGTTCCAAGAACCCAAACGGGCCTCTTCATTGGGCGTGCTCACGAGAAAACGGATCGGATGTTCATGATCAAACGTGCCTGGCGACCAGCCAAGCAAATACATATCAAAATTATCCGCCCGCAGCTCTGGCCAATAATTGGCAACCGGCATGGTGTTCAGATCAACCGTAATACCGACTTGAGCCAGCATACCCACAACAGCCTGACAGACAGCTGCATCATTGATGTAGCGATCATTTGGGCACATGAGCGAGAAGGTGAAGCCATCTTCATAACCAGCCTCAGCCAGCAGCGCACGGGCACCATCAGGGTTATAGTCCAGACGATCAGGGCGGGCAGCGGAGTAGCCACGCATATCAGGCGTTACAAGCTGTGAGACAGGTTCAACAGCACCGCGCATAATGGTGGTATCAATCGCATCGACATTGATCGCGTGATACACCGCCTGGCGCACGCGCGCATCCTGGAACGGGTTGGGCGAACCATCAAACGTCAGCGTATCAGCATCGTGCTTGAAACCAAGCATCATCGCACGGGCTTCCTCGCCCACAATCACGCTCATGCCATCGGTATCTTGCAAGCGCTCCACGTTCTGGATCGGCACCGGATTGATGAAGTCCACGTCGCCTGCAATCAGCGCAGCAAGCATCGTCGCATCAGACTGGATGGGCGTGTAAACCGCCTCGGTGATGTTGTGCTCAACGTCACCCCACCAGCCTTCAAAGGCTTGCAGTGTGGTGCGCACACCCGGTGAGCGGTCCACAATCTGGAATGCCGCTGTGCCATTGGTGTTGAGCGTTGTGTAGCGCTCTTCATCAGTTGCTGGCGTCGCCGCGCCATTGTCCTCGGTCCAATCACGATCCATGATCATAAAATTGGCAATGGACCCTGGGAAAATAGGATTTGGTGCTGATGTCATGAAATCGATGGTGAAATCGTCCTGCACGATCACTTCGGTGACCGAAGCAAACCAGGAGCGAACGTCGGATGTTTCGCCGGAGGCACGCTCATAGGAGAACAGCACATCATCAGCGGTAAAGGCCGCACCATTGTGGAAGGTTACCCCTTCACGCAGGTTGAAGCGCCAGCCTTCATTGCCCAGCGCTTCCCAGCTCACCGCAAGGGCAGGCTCAACCGCCATCGTGCGATCACGGCGCACAAGGCCTTCATAAACATTGTTCAAGAACCCAAGCACTGGCGCCGAAGAGGCCGCGTGCGGGTCCATCGTATTGGGGTCAGATGTTGTGGCCCAACGGAATGTTTCAGCCGAAGCTGGCACCGCGCCACCCAGGGCAACGGCCAGCGCAAGCGCTGAAACAGCCAAGCGCGTGTTGGATTTGGTCATGTGGGAAGTCCTCCAGTTGAGGGCCACAGCGCTTGGGCAGGCTGGGCCGATCTATCCTTGTAGGCCGAGTAGGCATGTAGCCTTCAGCATATCATTGGATAGAGGGCAGGTAAGGCGGCGGGGCAAGCGACAATTTTGCTCGCCCCGCCAGATTCACGACATCAAATTCTACTACGCGATCAATTAAACGTGAGGAACTTGAAGTGAGGCTGATCTTCAGGCTGCACATCAAAGTTGATGCTGTCGCTCATGCCCCAGTTCAGCACCTGATTGTGGATGGGGATGTAAAGCACATCTTCCTGCACCTGCGCCCAGATATCGCCAATCGTGGCGTTGCGCGCTTCAAGGTCTGTTTCAGAGGCCAGTGACACGATCATCGCATCGACATCGGCGTTGGAGTAACCGGTGTTGTTCCATGAGCCGTAATCGCCTTCGGTCGAGTGGACCAGGAAGTTGAACACATACTCGGAGTCAAATGTTGGAACGCCCCAACCCAACAGATAGAACTCAGTTTCCTGGTTCTGGATCAGTGGGAAGTGGTTGGCGCGGGTCTGTGCTTCCAGATTGGCCGTGATGCCGATTTGGGCAAGCATACCAACAACAGCCTGGCAAATCGCTTCATCATTGATGTAGCGGTCGTTCGGGCAGTTGAAGATAATTTCAAAGCCATCTTCATAGCCAGCTTCAGCCATCAGAGCTTTGGCCGCGTCCATATCGTTGTCCGGCACGGTGTTCAGCTCTTCGGTCCAGCCGTTAACGAACGGAGGCATGATAACGCCCGTTGGATCGGACTGGCCGCGCATCACAACCTGACGGATCGCATCACGGTTGACCGCATGGTTGATCGCCTGTCGCACACGCACATCAGCAAATGGATTGGCGCCTTCAACACTGTCTGTGTCGAGGTCGTCTTCACCCTGCTGCATACCAAGGAAGATTACGCGGTTCTGCGCCGCCGTGACAACTTTCAGGCCATCGGTGGAACCAACACGCTCCAGATCCTGCACGGGAATATCCTGGATCAGATCAACTTCACCCGAAAGAAGGGCAGCAACGCGTGTCGCCTGGTTCTGAATGGGTGTGTAGATGATTTCAGACACTTCCAGCGGGAACTGGCCAATGCCCCAGTAATCTGGGTTCGCGGTTAGCACAGTGCGCACTTCTGGCTCACGGCTGGTCAGGCTGAAAGCGCCTGTGCCATTGGCATTGCGCGCCGCAAAGCTGTCTTCGCCATTGGCGATGTCCTGCACAGCAACCACTTCGTTGGCTTCAGCCCAGCCCTGATCCATCATGAACAGGTTTGTCAGGTTGTTGGGGAAAAGCGGGTTAGGCCCTTCGGTGCGGAAATGGATGGTGGTGTCATCAATTTTGATGACTTCGGCCAGCGATGCCAGCAGTTCTTTCATCGCCGATGTTTCGCTCATCGCGCGGTTGATTGAGAACACAACATCGTCGGCGTTGAACTCAGCACCATCGTGGAAGGTTACCCCTTCACGCAGGTTGAACACCCAAATGGTTGGATCGTCGCTGTGCGGTGCCCAATCGGTGGCCAGCGCAGGAATAATGTCGCCAGCCATGTCGCGCTGCAAAAGCGGTTCATAGATCTGGTGAGCAAGCGTGTGGGTTGGGCCTTCGTTTTGCGCATGCGGATCAAGGGTCAGCGAATCGCCAACACGGGCCCAGCGCAGAGTCTCTGCATTGGCTGCACCGGCGATCATCGTGGCGCCCATAAGCACCGCGGCGGTGCGGATGAGTGTGGATTTCATGTATGATACTCCCTGTTGCATCGCCGCGACCTTTTTGATCATCAAGCGATGGAGACGCGCATCTAACCGCAAGGGGTAAGGCTTGTCACCTATGTTTGCGCAGCAAAACGCTCAAGGCTTAGGCAGCGATGAACATTCACGCATATGTTCTAGTCGTTTTTGAACCAAGCCGGCGTAAACCGCTGAACCTCGCCAAGCAGCCTAGCCATCTGTTTGGCTTGGTGCGCAATTATCTGCCTGCCCTGTTGTTCAGTAGCTTTACTGGCATCTCCCACAGCGCCGCTAGGGTTTAGGTCGCTGCCCATCCAGCCAAAACCCACAGGGCCATAGGCACGCAGCAGCTCATACTGGTCAGAAAGCTCACGTTGCAAAGAGCCAAATGATTGCGCCTTCTGGCTATTCACCAACTCCGGCCGCAGCGCCAACATAAGGGCTGTTTCAAGCTCGCCCCCATGGATATCAACCGCTTTTTCATCTGGCTGGATAATGCCATCGGGCAGGCCCAGGCGCATCCAGTTGGTGGCAACGCACAGCATCCCCAGTTCGGCACGAATGGCATGGCTTGCATCCACCATCACACCCACATTGCCGCCATGGGCATTGATGATCACCAGCTTGCGCACGCCAGCACGCGCAACGCTGCGCGCAATCTCCAGGATAAGTTCCAGCGTTAGCGCGCGCCCCAAAGAAAGCGTGCCAGCTTTGTTGGTATGCTCAACAGAGTTGGTGATGTGCAAGGCAGGCAAAAAGAGCACGGGCGCGTCGGCAGATAGATAATCTAGCACACCACCTACCATGCCAATGGCGATATCACTATCGGTACCAACAGGCAGATGAGGGCCATGCTGCTCAACAGCCCCAAGGGGCAAAACTGCGATGTGATGACCAAGCTTATCGCCTTCAAAGGCTGAGCTAGGCAGCGCTGACCAATACAAACGAAAAACCTTTACCAGTGTTTGCCATTGCGCGCAGACGAGGCGCAAATCCAGAGGTCCGTAAAAGCACAGGCGCGCCTTGTCATGAACCTGTCATACTTCCCAGTGGATTATCCATAGCCACATAAACAATCGCGCGGCGGCATCGATTTATGGCATTTAATCAGAAAAAGACCATCACCTATCGTTTGGTGCAAGCAGCAAAGGCGTATCGTCATCGCTCATCCAACGTTTTAGGTGAGGTTGGCCTGCACCCTGGACAAGACCAAATCTTGAAAGCGCTTGGGGAGCAAGATGGGCAAACCATGGGTGCTCTGGCCAGCGCCTTGTCGGTTCAGCCGCCAACCATCACCAAAATGGTTGCACGGCTGGGTGGCCAGGGACTGGTGGAGCGACGGCAAAACCTGGTTGATGCGCGTTCCTCTAGCGTGCACCTCACGCAGCAAGGCCAGCACTTACTTGATGAACTGGATACGCGCCTTAAGCGCATGGAAAATGATGCGCTGGGCGGGCTTAATGACAAGGATCGCAAACGCCTGCGCAAAGCGCTTCGGGTCGTAGAAGAGAACTTAGGCGTCGGGCTCAACCAACAGCCTGGCAAGGGTGAGCGCGCTTCAAAGCCAGACGACTAAGGCGACGGAATACAGCCGTACCATTTAGCACTATCCCTGCCTTGGTAAGGTGAAGCTGCCAATGATAGGCAGTCTGAATGACGTCAGCGCCCACAACATACCCATCGCAAGCCCCCTCTACGCTGGGTGCAATTGCCTTGATGATCATCGCGGTGGGCAGTTTTGGCTTTCTGGATGGGATTGCAAAGCACCTCTCGCAAACCCTGCCGGTGATGCAGGTCGTTTGGATGCGCTTTGTTATGCATTTGGTGCTGGCAATCCTCATCTTGCGGGTTTGGCAACGCGTTGGCCGTTTTGCCACAAAGCGACCAGTTTTGCAGATAGGCCGCGGTTTGTTTCTTCTGGGCACCACAGTGTTTAACTTCTGGGCCTTGCTCTACCTTCAATTGGCCGAAACCGCCTCGATCATGTTTGCTGGACCGATTGTTGTGGCAGCTCTGGCGGTGCCACTTTTGGGCGAACGGGTGGGACCGAGGCGCTGGGCCGCCATTTTTGTCGGCTTTATTGGCGTGCTTGTGGTCACCCGACCAGGCCTTGATGGACTGGGCTGGCCAGCACTTATCTCGGTTGGCGCCATGGTCAGTTTCGCCTTCTATTCGCTCTCTACCCGAGTGCTTGCCCAAAGCGAAAATGAAGAAGGCCTGGTGCTGTTCACCGCCCTCATTCCCACCATCGCTCTTGCCCCTTGGGCCATCGCGGTCTGGCAATGGCCAAGCGATACGCTCACCTGGGCGCTGATGCTTCTAACGGGTGTTCTTGGCGGTGGCGGGCATTGGCTTCTTATCAAAGCTCACCAGGGCACGGGTGCATCCACGCTTGCCCCCTTCATGTATACCCAAATTGTGTGGATGGTTCTTTTAGGCTGGCTGATATTTGCCGATATCCCCACCATCTGGACCATTGTTGGCGCATCGACCGTTATTGGCTCAGGCCTGTACCTGTTGTACCGCGAAGAGGTCGTGCGCCGCCAAGCCAAAGCGGCACACTTGGCCCATTCAGGCGCCGGAACCACAACCTCACGCGATCTTCCCACATAGAGACAGAACCATGCTGCAGACCATTCAAGGCTTTGACCGTATCGGCGAAGAAAACGCCTTCGCCGTGCTTGCCCGCGCGCAGGCGCTGGCAGCATCCGGTAAATCGGTGATCAATTTGGGCATTGGCCAGCCGGATTTTTCTACCCCTGACCATATTGTTGAGGCAGCGATAAAAGCGCTCAAAGATGGTCACCATGGCTACACCGATGCGCGTGGCATACCGGTGGTGCGCGAAGGCGTGGCGCGCTACACGTTGGATCGCACAGGCGTGGAAATCTCACCTGACAATGTGCTGATTGTGCCTGGCGGCAAGGTGACGATGTTCGCCGCTATCCTGATGTTCGGCGAGCCGGGCGCCGAGACCCTTTATCCGGACCCGGGCTTCCCGATCTACCGGTCCATGATTGAGTTCACCGGCGCAACGCCGGTTCCTATTCCCATCACACAGGAAAACGGCTTCGCCTTCAAAGCTGATGATGTTCTAGCGCGTATCACACCGGCCACACGACTGATCATCCTCAATTCACCGGCCAATCCCACTGGCGGTGTGACACCCAAAGCTGAAATCGATGCATTGGTGGCAGGCCTTGAAGCGCACCCCAATGTCGCGATCCTGTCCGATGAAATCTACGAGCGGATGACCTATGGCCAGCCGCATACCTCGCTTCTGACCTACCCCTCCATCCGTGACAGGCTGATTGTGCTCAACGGTTGGTCTAAAACTTGGGCCATGACGGGCTGGCGTATGGGCTGGTCCATTTGGCCAGATGCGCTTTACAACAAGGCCCGCAAGCTGGCCGTCAATGCTTGGTCCTGCGTCAACGCGCCAAGCCAATGGGCGGGCCTCGCAGCGCTTGATGGCCCGCAGGATGCCGTGGACAAGATGATGCTGGCCTTCGCGCAACGCCGCCGCCTGGTGGTCGATGGCCTAAACACTCTTCCTGGCGTTTCGTGCATTGAGCCCGAAGGCGCGTTTTACGCCTTTCCTGATATCTCGAAGACTGGATGGAAGGCTAAAGAACTGGCCAATGCCCTGCTGGATGAAACCGGCGTTGCGCTGATCGGCGGGCCGGACTTCGGTACGCTGGGCGAAGGGTTTATCCGCGTATCCTACGCCGCCTCAGCGGAACACATCGAAGACGCGCTGGGCCGAATGCAGGGTTTCTTGAAGCGTTAGGGTCGAGACCCTAGATAAACAAGCTCGCCACGAGCCCTGTAAAAATGGGCACAGGGGCTGAGACCAGAAGCCGGGCAATAATCACTCGGCGTGGCACCGTTGCAAGCTCCCAAATCAGCAACCGGTTGAGGCTAACCAGTGCCCAACTGGTCACAAAAACCATAACGATTGGGACGGATGCACCTGCTTTCACTGCGGCAGCGCCAAGGGCAAACCCAACCACCGGGCCACCCGGCGTAAGCGCACCAATAACGTAGGCAATGGCATAGCCGCTGGCCCCTGCCCCCTCGCCCAGATAGTCCTGTGCAAGTTCAGGCGGCATGAGTGCAGCTACGAACCCAGCGCCCAAGATGCCAACCGTAAGCGCTGGCAAAACACTCATGAACTGATCAAACGCCTCGCGCATCCCCTTGCTCACCAAGGCCTGATCACGCCGCGCGGCCATCACCACCATGACCGCCGCTATGACATAGAGCAGCAGTGCAAAACCCAAAACGATCATTTGAGTGCCTCGGGATCAAACCGATCCTTGTCGGCATCGCGCTCATCTTCGCTGCGCCCGGGCAAAGCACGTGCGGCCAACCCACAAAGGATGGGCACAGGCAGCGAGATGAGCGTGCGAAGAAGGACAAACTCCGGCCCGAAGAAAGACAGCTCCCACACGATGGCGCGGTTGATACCTATGGTGAGCCACGATGTGATGAACGCAATGGTCGCGCCGCGATCAGCGCCCGACAGATAAAGCGCCGTGGCAATGGGGAAGATGGTCATCGGGCCTCCAGGAATGATAGCGCCAGCAAGCGTGGCTACTGCCAAACCTTTGATACCCGAGCGCTCGCCAATCCAGCGGGCAACCACCTCTTTGGGCAGCAGAATACGCAAAAAGGCCGCCACCAAAACCCCAGCGATAACCTTGGGCAGAACAATGGCCCAAAGGATCGCATCATCGCGAAAAATCTCTAAGAATCGCTCCCAGCCATCACGCACATAAACGCCGATGGCAGCTCCAACCGATAGAACGAGGATGAACAGAAACCCCACATCCTTGTGGAGCGGCTTGCGCGTTGGCCCGGCCATCAGGCGATCAACACAATGAGCACAATAGAAAGGCCAATAAGCATAATGCCTGCCACCTCGCGCAGGCTCACCGGCTCCTTGAAATAGAGCCAACTGGTAAGCGTGGAAAACACCAGCTCCACCTGCGCCAAAGCTTTCACCAAGGCTGCGGTTTGAAGTGTGAGCGCTGTAAACCAGCCGATGGAACCAGCCACGCCCGCCAGCGCAACCAGCCCACTTTGCCGCCAAAGCTTCAGCGTTTTAGATATCTGGCCAGGTTCGCGCCAAGCAAGCCACGCCCCCATGATGATGGTTTGGAAAAGCGTCGCTGCAGCAAGTGTCCAGCCCGCACGCACAAAAGCGCTGGATTCCCCGAGTGATAACGATGCCCCGCGATAGCTGACCGAGGCAATGGCAAAACCCGCGCCAGCCGCAACGCCATAAAGCACCGCTTTATCGGCAATGTTTAAGGCCCGAAGGCCATCTTCACGCTTCTTAAACGCCATCAGCGCCACCCCTGCCATGCCAATCAACACGGCAAGTACCACCCAAAGCGACAGCAGTTCACCCAGCACAATAGCGGCGAACAAAGCCGCTTGCAGCGCTTCGGTCTTGGAATAGGCCGTGCCAATAGCGAACGGCCCGTGGGAGAAGCTGGCAAGCAATAGATAGGTGCCGCCGATTTGCGCCAATCCACCAACCGCCACGTAGAGGAAGAAAACCGACGCGGGTATGCCGGGCACCCAGTCCACAATCCAGGACACAAAAGCTGCGTAGGCCAGTGCCAGCGGAAAGGCAAAAACGAAGCGCGAGAAGGTTGCACCACCCGTGGAAAGCTTGCCCGTAAGCTGCTTTTGCAGCAGCGAGCGCACGTTCTGCAAAAAAGCAGCTGCGATGGTGATGGGGATCCAAAGAGACATGGCTCTGGACCCCTACCACTTGAACGCCAGCAGACGCTACGCCTGCAAAAGCATGGCTGCTAGTCGCTGATGTTCGGCAGGCTTACTGCGCAGGCTTGGGTTCGTCTTTGCTGGCAGCAAGGCGCGCAAGAACGATACCACCTGCCGTTAGCAACACCCCAACAACATCGGAGATAAGACTTCCCTCAATCAGGAACAGCGCAGCAAGAAGGAACATAACTCTTGAGACTTGCGGCAAGCGCCCAGTGAAGAAATACCCTTGCACACCGCCCGATAGAAGACACACACCCACCGAAGCGGTGATCAGCGCGCGGGCAATTTCAAACCACGTGCCATCGGCCAGCAAGGCTGGATTGTAGAAGAACATGAACGGCACGATAAATGCGGCCAAGCCGATCTTAAACGATGTGACCGATGTGCCCATCGGGTTGGCGCCGGATATGCCCGCCGCTGCATAACTGGCCAGCGCCACCGGCGGCGTTATGGCCGACACCACCGCATAATAGAACACAAAGAAATGGGCCGTCAGCGGGTTGATACCAAGCTGTATGAGACCCGGCGCCACAACCGATGCAGCCACGGCATAGGCTGCCGTTGTTGGCATGCCCATGCCCAGCAGGATGGAAATGCACATGGCGAAGAACAAGGCCAGAAGCTGGCTGGTATCGGCCAAGCCCAAGAGCAAGGATGAGAACCGCGCACCAACACCGGTGAGCGAGATAACGCCCACAATGATGCCAGCACAGGCACATACAGCAATGATCTGGACGGACATGACGCCAGCCAAATCAAAGGCTCTATAGATGTCACGATGGCTCATCTTGTTGGGCGAAAGCCAGGAGACAACCGCTGCCGCTGCTGTGGCCAACGTGCCCGCACGGATGACCGAGTAGCCCATGAACAGGGCCACGATAAGAATGATAATGGGCAGGAACAGGTAGACGTGCTTGGCGAGTTCTTTGAACTTGGGAAGCTCATCCTCACGCATGCCGCGCATGCCAAGTTTGCGGGCTTCAAAATCGACCATGAAAAAGATCGAGCCGAAGTAAAGGATCGCCGGAATAACCGCCGCAATGGCGATATCGGTGTAAGGAATGCCGGTGATCTCGGCCATGATGAACGCACCAGCGCCCATAATGGGTGGCATAATCTGACCGCCAGTGGAGGCACCTGCCTCAATCGCACCAGCCGATTTCGCCGGATAGCCAACCTTTTTCATCAGCGGAATAGTGAGCGAGCCTGTGGCCACCACATTGCCTGCCGACGTGCCGTTGATCATGCCCATAAGACCGGAGGCAAAGATGGCCACTTTCGCCGGACCACCACGCGAGCGACCGGCGGCTGCAAAGGCGAAGTTGACGAAATAATCACCCACTTTGGATGCCTGGAGAAAGGCAGCAAAAATGATGAATAGGATGATGTAGGTTGAGGACACGGCCGTCGTCGGCCCGAGGATACCGGCGTCGGTATAGACCTGGCTAAAGAACCGCTCCCACGTGATATCAGGGGCATTCAAAAAGCCAGGAAGCAGGTCGCCAACGAACACATAGATAAGGAACACAACCGCAATTATGATCAAGGTGAGGCCAGCCACACGGCGGGTCAGTTCCATGATGAGCAGCGTGCCAGCGACAGCCGCAATAGAAAGGCCAATGGGCGCAAACGGCGTACCGGTCGCATTGCGCATGGCCGTGCCGTAAATGGTGATCAAATAGGTCGCAACGGCAACACCGCAGATCGCCAGCACAAAATCTGGCGCGGAAAATTTGTGGCGCGGCTGACGATGCACCCACCCCAAAATGATCGAACCAACAGTGGCCACCAGAAGCGGAACACCGAAATGGTAAATCTCACGGCTGCGAATGGTGGCATCAATACCATTCCACATCGCTCCGCCTGCAATCTCGTTTGCGAACGAGATGGCGGTGTAAAGCGCGTAAAGCGCGGGCAAGGCCAGCAAATAGGAAAGGTAGCCAAGACTGGTGGTTGGTTTCTTGCTCTCACTGCTAAACGATCCGCCAGCATAGAGTAGGAAACCCAGCACCAACGCGCCAGCAACGTGCAAAATACGGAAATTCCATGTTTCAAGCGGGAAGCGTGGCAGGAACGGGATATCGATACCTGTCCAATCGGAGATCGAAACACCGTTGAGCGCGGCCATGTGGAAGGCGGCATAGAAGGCCGACACAAAAGCAATGACTTTCAAGCCATTGCCTTCAAACAAACGCCGATTGCCTTCGACTGGCTCATCATCAACACCATCAGCCAGAACAATCGGGTCAGCCATTACCGGCTCACGGATCATCGCCGCTTCATGGATCGCCTCATCGCTCACGCGATTGGGATGCTCATCGCTGGCTGTATCTGGCTTATCGCTGTTTGGCGTATCGTTATGCATGTGCCCTACGGGTCCCCTGCCCAAATATTTTTGCGTCTTTTTCCAACTCTTTTGGCTGAATTTGCGGACGCTCGTTTTGACTCATCACAAGCCTAGAACCGAAACGGGCCGCCTTTGGAAGGCGGCCCGGAAGTCTTTGGTCTAAGTCAGCACTTACATGGCTGAGTGGATCATATCGTCGGCGATATCAGCACCGGCATTTTCTTCAAACCACTGCGCCGCACCAGGGTGCCACATCATCACGGTGTTTTTGTCCCAGTTCTCAGGCAGTGTGGAACGTGCCGCGCGGTGAATGTTCACCATGCGATCATTGTCCGACATAACCACATTCACCACTTCATAGACGAAGCTTGCTGGCAAATCGCAGTTGGCGATGGCAAAGTTCCACATGGAAACCGAACGCGCATCAGCTTCGAGAGTCGTGTACGTGTCAGCAGCAATATCGAACTGCGACACAGGGAATGCTGCCATAATGGCTTCCTGCTCTTCAGCGGTGAACTCGATAATGTTCACATCGGTCTGAACTTCCAGCTGCGACACAGCAGGCACAGGCACGCCAGCGGCGAACGCAATCACGTCCAACAGGCCATCCTGAAGCTGCGAGCCAAGATCCGACCAACCGCCATTGCGGCGATCAAAGTTCACGCCCAACTCTTCCATCATGCGTGGGAAGTATGTGTCGGATGTTGAACCAGCAGGGCCAAAGCCGATGCGTGCACCATCAGGAATATCAGCAACCGTTGTGATGCCGGACGAAGAAAGCGCCGTTACCGAGAACGGTGTCTGGTACATTGGGAACATTGCGCAGGCATTGGTCATTTGTAGGCCAGGGGCGATTGGGTTGGTGCCTGCAATGGATTCAGCAGCTGGACCCATTGTGGACATGCCGAACTGAGCATCGCCTGTGTGAACCAGTGCCATGTTCTGCATTGGACCGCCGGTGACTTCGCCGCCGCCGGACAAGCCAAGCTCTTCAGCAACAAGGTTGGCCCAACCAGAGCCGTAAGCGAAGTAGGTGCCGCCCTGGGACGCGGTGCCCACGGTGAAGCTTTCAGGCCAGCCTTCGCGGTCCTGAGCGATAGCGCCGCCAGCAACAGCAACCGATAGGGCTGCAGTGGTGGCGAGAAAAGTTGCAAGTTTCATGAGTGTATTCCTCCCGTTAAAGCCGGTCGTCCGGCTTTGCGTTTGCGTCTGTGTACCACGCGGTACATGGAAAGCCTGCCATGGTTGGCAATGCCTAGGCTTAAGCGCTTGCGCGCATCTGCCAAAGTTGCCCTCCCCAGAGCTAGCGCTGCATGACGCTGATCGGGCGATAATGCAATGCAGCCATGCAGCAAGCGCTCACCTGGAGAAAGATAATTGGGTTTTTGGGTGGATTTGGAAACATTCACGGCTTTTGAATGGGTGGAAATCCACCCATTTAGAGGATTAAGCTAGCTGGCTTCTAAAAAATCACGCCGGGAAAGGCCGTGTTTCTGCATCTTCTCGTAAAGGGACTTGCGCGAAATACCCAGCACTTCATAGGTCGCTTTGAGGTTGCCATCATTGGCTGCGATAGCCCCTGCAATCAGGCTTTTTTCATGCGCAGCAATCTGTTGTGATAAAGTTTGCTCCGTATCCAGGGGTTCGTCTTGCTCATGGGCAATATCCAAGTCCAGATCCAAAGCAAACCTATCGGCGGCATTGCGAAGCTCTCGCACATTGCCTGGCCAGGTCCGCGATGCCAACGAGCTTAAGAGGCTACCTGGCACATCGGGCACCGCCCGTTTGTAGCGGGTGCAGGCTTCATGCACGAGCTGCATGAACAGCTTTGGAATATCCTCACGTCGCGCCGATAAATTTGGCATGCGCAGGGTCACCACATTGAGCCGGTAGAGCAGGTCGCTGCGGAAATGTCCTTCGCCCGCCTCCTGCTCAAGGTTCTCTTTGCTGGCCGCGATAAACCGCACGTCCAGCGGTAAAGGATCATTGGATCCAAGCCTGGTGATCGTACGGCTTTGGATGGCGTGCAGAAGCTTGGCTTGCAGCGGCTGGCTCAGCGTATCGATCTCATCAAGAAAGATGATCCCGCCACGCGCATGCTCAAATTTGCCATAGCGTGCACGCGTTGCTCCGGCAAAAGCACCGGCCTCATGGCCAAACAGCTCACTTTCAATCAGCTCAGCCGGCAGGGCGGCACAGTTAATATGAACAAAGGGCGCATCGGCGCGGGCGCTTGCGCGATGGAGCGCGCGCGCAGCCACTTCCTTGCCGGTGCCTGTTGCCCCCATGATCAGCACATCGGCATCAGTCTGTGCCACAGCGCGCACCTGGCGGCGCAAATCCACCATCGCATCGCTGCGCCCAGCAAGCCGCGCCTCTATGGGGTCGCGCCCACCAACCTGGTTGCGCAGCGCCCGGTTCTCCAGCGTTAGTCTTCGCTTGTCCAAAGCGCGGCGAACACTGTCGACAAGACGGCTTGGCGCAAAGGGCTTCTCAACAAAATCATAGGCACCATCGCGCATCGACTGAACGGCAAGATCCACATCACCATGGCCCGTGACCAAAATCACCGGAAATTCAGGGTCAATATCCAAGCACCGCCGCATCAAAGACAGGCCATCCAGCCCCTCCATACGGATGTCGGTCACCAGCACTCCAGCAAACGTGCGGCTGACCTGCGCCAATGCCGCCTCACCATCGGCCAAGCATTGCACATCCATATCGGCAAGTTGCAGGCTCTGCTCCACAGCCAGACGCAGGTGCTCCTCATCATCAACAAAAAGGATGGTTTCAGCGCTCATTCAGCCGCCACCTCTTGCACACCAGCAGCCACCGGAGCCTGCGCACGGCGCAGCTCAATAGAAAACTCAGCCCCCATAGTGGCATCTTCCTGCGTGAGATTACGTGCCCGCAGGCGCCCACCGAAATCTTCAACGATGTTGAAGGATATAGAGAGCCCCAACCCCAAACCTTTGCCAGGGCTTTTGGTGGTAAAAAACGGATCAAACACTTGCGCCAATGCATCCTCATCTAGCCCCGGCCCTACATCGCGCACGTGAATACATATTGTATCGGATGACACCGCATCGACCGCCACTTCTAAGGTGCGCTCAGCTTGGCCTTCCATGGAATCTAGCGCGTTGTTGAGCAAATTGATGATCACCTGCTGCAATCGCAATTGCCCGCCATACACCCACACGGGTTTGGCAGGTGGCGCATAAGAAACAGCGGCCGCTAAAGACTTTATCCGCGGCTCCATAAGCGCCAAGGCATCATCTACCGCACGGCCTACCTCAATGGGGCCCACATCATCTTGTGGGCGGCGCGCAAAGTTTCGCAAGTGGCCGGTGATCGCGGCCATCCGGTCCGCCATTTTGGAGATGCGCGAGACGTTCTCGCGTGCATCAGCTGGCCGATCCCGGTCCAAAAAGGTTGCAGCGTTTTCCGCATAGCTTTTAACAGCGGCCAGAGGCTGATTGATCTCATGGGATAAAGCCGCCGACATCTGACCAAGGGCAGCCAGCTTACCGGCCTGGATCAATTCCTTCTGGGTCTTGCGCAAATGCGCGTTGGCGGCATTTAGATCAGCGGTGCGCTCTTCCACGCGCCGCTCCAGCAAGTCTTGCAATTGGCGCTGGGCTTCTTGATCAGCGCGCAGCCGCGCCCGCCGCTGGATGAGCTGCGTGATCACAAGACCAAGTACAACAGCGGTCATCACGAACAGCATCAGCGCGCTCAGCGCTCTAGGCCCTGCAGGCGTTAGGATCACCGCGCGCCAACCAATATCCGGCATGGTGATAGAACTGGTCACATAATAGGCACCAAACCCACCATCATCGATGCGCACCAGCGCATAGTCGGTGGCAATTTCTTCACGCACCTGGTTTAGCGGCAAAAGGCGATCAAGCGGGTACTGCCGTGTGCGCACAATTTGAGCACGATCCTGCGTGGCCAACTCACCAAGTGTACGAAACTGCCAACCGGGCCTGGTGGCCATGAACACCACCCCGGCCTGATCGATAATGAGGATGTCGCTTTGCGAGCGACGCCAAGCCGCTTCAAAACCATCGAGAATAAACTTCAGCGCCACCACACCAATAATCTGCCCCTCACGGCGAACCGGCGTGCCTAAATAGTAGCCGCGCTGACCCGATGTCGTGCCCAATGCAAAGAACCGGCCAAGCTGGCCTTCCAATGCTTCAGAAAAATAGGGCCGGAAGGTGAAACTACGCCCCAGGAATGAGCGCTCAAGCGCATGGTTGCTCGAGGCAATCGTCAACCCATCACGATCCATGACATAGATGTCGGATGCACCAAGCTGCTCTGCAGTTTCCTCTAGTTGGACATTGAGTGCATTGGAGAGTGTTTCGTTTTGCCGATCCTCCAAGACCGCCGAAACGAGTGGCCGCTCAGCAACCAGAGCTGGCAATGGCTCAAATCTGTCAATCGTGGCCTGTAAGCTGGCAACAGCCAACCGCAGCGTGGCGCGACCCTCTGCACCTGTGCGCTCCAAGAATAAACGCTCAGCTAGCGGCAACACCAACACCGACATGGCAAGCACAATCGCAAGGATCGTGCTGACCAAACCGAAGTCTGACATTCCAACAGATTTGAAGTGACGGCGTAGCGACATAGGTCAACTATGCTGGCATTGGCGCGGTTTGCCTAGCCATCCGGCGCACGGGTAGTTGTTGTAGACTTAACAAAAATCAGCACCAGCGCAGCACCAGCAAACCCAAGTGCCAGGGCAATGTAAGAAAGTGTGCTGTAGGCGTTGAGTGTCGCAGCGGTGTGGAGCGCCTGGTCAGCAGCACTGATATCTGTTGGCCCTGGCACAGCAAATCCTGGCAAACCAGCCGAATTACCGTAGGCCAGCGCACCAAGCGGGGCAAAGGCTGCGACAGCAAAAAGCCCACCTGCCCGCGAAACAGCATTGTTGATGCCAGAGGCAACACCAGACTGCGCATCACTGACCGCATTGATGATGGCGGTAGAAAGAGGGGGAATACACAGCCCCATTCCAATGCCCAGCACCACAAGCGATCCACCCACCCAAATGAGGGATCCGGTGCCAGCTGCAACGCTTGTCAGCCAAAATGAGACACCGGCTATGGCGGCGCCAATAGCCAGCGGCAAGCGCACGCCAATCTTATCGACCAGCGCCCCAACGCGCGGCGTGATTAGCGCCATAACAACAGTGAAGGGAAGGAAAACCGACCCTACAGCAAGGGCCGAAAATTCGTATGCGCTCAGCAATGTAACGGGTAAGAAAAACAGCAGGCCACCCAGCGCCGCATACAGCAAAAAAGTTGCAGCATTCACCGCGCCAAATCCAGGCTTGGCGAACATTGATAATGGCATCATCGGGCTACTGGTACGGCCTTCGTGCCAAAGGAAAAGCCCTGCTGCAACCAAGCCCAGAACCACCAAGCCCAACAACACCGGCCTACCCAGCGAGATTGCTTCGCCCAACTCGCCACCCTCACCAAACAGTGTCAGCGAGAACGCCAAAAGCCCAAGCGCTGCAACAGCCAGCAATGCGCCAACCCAATCGAGTTTTTGCGTAACCGTGCGATGTGCATCATCAGGCACATGGGCCCAGAGCAGCCAAAGGGTGAGGCCAGCGATGGGCAAGTTGATATAGAAGGTTGATCGCCAACCAAAGGTATCCACCAACGCGCCACCCAAAATGGGGCCAATGGCTGCCGACACGCCCGAAGCTGCAGCCCAAATGCCAACAGCGCGCCCACGTTCTTCACGCGGGTAATAGGTGGCAATCAATGCAAGCGATGATGGCACCATAAGGGCTGCACCAAAGCCTTGCAGAGCGCGCGCGGTTATCAATTGCCCGCCGTTCGCCACCAAGGCGCAGCCAAGCGAGGCAATGGCAAAGACCGCAATTCCAGCGCCAAACACACGTCGCCTGCCAAACACATCGCCAGCACTGCCGCCCACCAGAATAAAGGCTGTCAACACCAACGTATAACCGTTCACCACCCAGCTCAGCGTAGCAAGTGAAGCGCCCAAGTCGGCGCGAATTGCAGGGGCAATAATGGCAACGATGGTGCCATCAATGAAACCGAGCGTGGAGCCTAAGATTGCAACGGTCAGAACAATAAGCTGCTGGCGCCTGCTGCACGCAACTGGGGCGATATCAACAGGCGCGGCAATGGCACCTTCTTCGGTAATACCGCGCATTGGCACTTCCTATACTTGCAGCAACTTCATGGCTTGAACGCGCCAATCATCAGCAATCATAGGGGCAAATGGTTGGCGGTTCGAGTGCCCTTGCAAGGGAGGAGCCCAAACAGGGTGCCAACTGCCGGACCGCAAGCAGCCATGCTAATCGTCAGAGGCAAGCTCTTCATAACCAAACTCTTCCACCAAAGATGACACTTCGGTTAGGTCAAGCTCGTCCATCAGGCGCAGGCCATAGCCTTCTGGCCGCGATGCCATGATTTGCGCGTGCAACTCCAACCCATCGATATGCACAATGACTTTTTCACCGGTACGGTCGAGCACATAGTTTGACGCCACACGAAACATCAGGCCACCTTGGCTCATCTCAAGCACTGTGCCTTCCAAATGATAGCCGCGCGCGACCACATCCATCGATGCGATGACACAGCAAGGATAGCGTCGATGACGACGTGAAAACGCCTTCTTCTTGCCGAAGCTTGGTTTGAGCTTTGCAAACAAAGATCTTGGACTGCGGCGATAGACTTCATGGCTTGGCGGCAAACCGCCAATTTTCATGGCTTCTTGTGGTGTCATCCGTTTGTGCCCTCGCGCGTTTTGCCGTCTGATCGAGCAGCACTTTCATGCATTGCCATGGATCGGCGCAGAAGTTGCGCATAGCCAACAAAGGCTGTTTCCATGGCCCGCGACATATCGGTGAACCCAGAGGCCACCGCCTGTTCCAACTCCTCACCAGAGCCTGCGCTTTGGCGTTGCGGCACATTTGAATCCTCTGATCGCGATGGCGACAGACCCTGGTTGCTGGCCATCTCATTGAGCACTTGCAATGTTTCACGCTGTGCGTGCGTGCCATGCGCCGCCACTTGCGCCAATTGCTGCAAAGACTGCTGCATCGCTGCCAGCTGCTCATGCTGGGCTTCCAATAAATCAAGAACCGATTCACGATGCTCTTGCTCACCATGGTCCTGCTCACCATCCAGGTCAGCCATGCTGGACAACCAGGTTTCCAGACCACCGCGCAGAATTCCGTTTGCATCAGCCAGGAAACGTCCAAGAAGCCCTAGGATCAACGAACCAAACAGACCAAACAAGGATGACGAGAAGCCAGTGGCCATACCCACCAACGGCGCTTGCAAATCGCGGATCAGTTTGGTGAAAGCCGCCGTAGGGTCGCTCATATCCATGTTGGCAATAGAGCCGATAATGCCGCCCACCGAGCCCACCATGTCCATAAGGCCGATAAATGTACCGATAAGGCCCAAGAACACCAAAATGCCGGTGACGTAGTGCAACATCGCCCGGTCTTCGACGATTTTAGTTTTGAACTCAGACACCAAGCTCTGCATCGTCCCAATGGAGATCGTGATCTCCCGGGTGCGCATCATTTTTTCATAGGTCAGATCAAAAACGTGGCTAAGCAGACGCGGTTTGACGAAAACAATGCCTGGCTGAAGGCAGCGGTAATGCTTCCAATAAGGGGCATCTGCCGACCGCTCTTCGTGGAATTTGATATCATCATAGCTCTCTTGCAGAGCCACCAAGGCCAATTCTTCATTTTTAAGGCGAAACGCACTTGCGAAGGCAAGGACGATGCCAAAGCAAAACAGCGAGATGATGATCATATTCAGATAGATGTTGGACGTGATACCAGTCCAAACAAATTCCATCTGCCAACTTACCAGACCCAAAGTGCCCAGAAAGACGACCATCATTTTGATGATTTGTAATTGAATGCGCTTACGCATAACGCCGATAATCCAATGACTTACTCACACGCGAAATCGCTGCAAGAGCTTCTCCGCCACGCTTAACCTGAACGGCAGACCATAAGATTGGGTTAACCATGGGCTCTCGGCCGCACCTTGCCGGCTAACTTCATGCACCTTCACGCCCGCATTGGTCTATGAGAGAGCCAACCGAATCTATTGAAAGGAACCCCCATGCTTATCCCACGCCAAAAAACACCTGGTCTTACGGTCCCAACACTGGATCACGGCAGTTTTAACCTTGCCAGCGATCCAAGCGAACGCGGAACGGTGATTTGCTTTTATCGCGGGCTCCACTGCCCCATCTGCGCGACCTATCTGACCGAGATGCAGAAGCGCGTGGACGACTTCGCTCAGCGCGGCGTCGCGACAATCGCGATCAGTTCTGATGGTGAAGATCGCGCCCGCCAGATGGCCGAGAAAATCGGAGCGACGACCTTGCGCTTCGGCTTTGACCTGTCTCTGGAGAAGGCGCGCGAGGGGGGCCTCTATATCTCCACCTCTCGCGGCCTCACCTCCATCGGAATTGAAGAACCAGCACTGTTCTCCGAGCCTGGCCTGTTTATGGTGACGCCAGAACAGTCGCTCTACTACGGCTCAGTGCAAACAATGCCCTTCGTGCGCCCACACTTTTCAGAACTGGTCGGCGCGCTCGATTTTGCAATTGAAAAGAACTACCCGGCGCGCGGTGAGTACACCGGCGCTGTGTAAGGGCGTTAGTGTTGCGAGGCGATCTTATCGCCTCGCAGTATGTTCTAGCGACCAAACACCTTGACTTCATTGCCCTCTTCGGGCGTACGCACATCGCGCACCCCAACCGCAATGCGGCTGGCTGGAACGCCAGCGGCTAGAAGTTCATTGCGGATCAGCATGGCGCGGTAATAGGCCACCCGGCGCACATCAGTTGCGTTGCCCTGCAAGGTGTGCGCGAACGCCATAATCTCAAGCGTGCGGCCAGATTGGGCAAGCTCACCGGTGGCGCCAAACTCGCGTACAATGTCCATCGCGGCTTCATCCAGGCCGCTATTGCCATCTTCAAAGGTGACCGTGAGCCCTTCCTGGCTAACCGTGACAGCTTCCTGCGCGCCGCGGTCGCGCACTTCAGCAGCCTCAACGGCGCGGGCCTGGTCTTCTTCTTCCACCGCAACCGACTGAACATTTTGTTCCTGCGTTGCTTCCTCATCCACGGTGGCAATGGGTGGTGTGCCCTCATTGGTCGCTGTTGTGGTGGTGTCAGCATCAACATTGGCCTGACGCGTTATCTGCGTCGTGCCAGCCCCGCCGCCAACATTGGCCTGGCTCACGCGTTCTTGGATGATTGATTGGCTGGTGTTTTGGATCAGCATGAAGACCACAACGACCAAAATCATCATGACAAAGGTCAACACCATCGTCATCGTTGAAAGTGCATCAACAAAGCCTGGCCAGTAGTTTTCTTCTTCTTCGGCGTCGTCAGCCATAGGTGCGTGATCCGCTTAGTGCAGTGTTCGTCTCGACACTAAGCGCGCATGTGTTAGGCCTTCGTTAAGCCTGTTGGCGTTGCTCGCCATTCTGATTGCCGCCACCATTGATCCGCGCCAGCACATCTTCGCGCGGACCATCGGCCATCACCTTGCCTTGGTCCAGCCAAATCACCCGATCCACCAACGATAAAAGGGCGGCACGGTGGGTTGCAACAATCAGCGTGCGACCACCCAAATACTGGCGTAAATTCTCAATCAGCTGAGCTTCAAGCGTGTTGTCCATGGAGGCCGTTGGCTCATCCAACAACAAGGCTGATGGGTTCATCGCCAAAACACGGGCCAGCGAAACGGCCTGGCGCTCACCACCTGAAAGGAAGCTACCGCGCGGTCCAACCGGCGTGGCGTAACCTTGGGGGAGTTGCGAGGCAAAACCATGCACGCCCGACAGTGTTACTGCACGCTCAAAATCATCATCAGACACCGTGCCCAAACCAAGCGTAATGGCCTCACGCAGCGACACATCAAACAAAACATTATCTTGCGTCATGTAGCCAAAGGAACGGCGAATATGTTCCGGCGCAAATTGGCGCGCATCCGCACCATCAAATTGCACCGAACCATCGCTCACCTCGTGCAAGCGAAGCATGGTGTGCAGCAGCGTGGATTTGCCAGAACCGATACGCCCGATAAGCGCCACGCGCTCACCACGCGCGATGGAAAACGATACATTATGAAGTGTATGGCGCGCCGCGCCAGGATGGGCAAAGGACACACCGGAAAATTGAACCGCCCCCGTCAACGGCTTACGGCGCGCTGATAGGTTCTCACCGGCGATCTCTTGCGGGCTATCAAGCAGCTTGGCCAACACATCGGCTGACGGTTTCAGGTGCAACAAGCGCACACCATGGGCAATCATTTGTGCAATCGGCGTCAGCGCACGGCCCACAAGCAATGTTGAGGCCGCTAGCGCACCAACGCTCATCATGCCAGCGCTCACCTGGTAAGCACCAATCATCAACGTCAGCACGATCACAAATTGCGTAACGATCATCTGGCCGTTTTGGGTAAGGCCCAGCCAAAGCCGCGCGGTGTGCCCCTCATAGCCTGCATCATCGCCCACACGCTCCCAAGAGCGCATCAACGAGCCAGAAGCACCTGAGGTTTTCACCATAGGCAGGGCGGCAAGCGTTTCCACCAGTTGGTTGGATTGCAGCCGGCTAAATTCCGCACCCGCCTCAATGGCTGAACGGGCACGTGAATGGGCGTAAATATGCATAAGGCTGAGCAAGCCAAGGCCAAACAAGGGCGCTGCCAAAACGGGCCCACCAATAGAATAGAGCAGAACCAAAAGTAGCAGGAAGAACGGCACATCAATCATCAGCGAGACAGCAAGCTGCGGCACGGCCTGCGCCACGGCTTCGATTTCTTGGGCAAGACGCGAAAGCCCACCAGGCGCGCGCGGGCTTGCCTCCAACTTGGCACCCATCATCCGGCCATAAAGCTTGGCCTGCAGTTCCAGCGCCACTTTAAGCGACACAGCATCGGCAAATCGGCCACGAACAAAGCGCAAGGAAAGATCAACACCCAGCGCGATCACAACGCCGATTGAAAGCGCCCACAGGGTTTCCATCGCGCCGTGGGGTATCACCCGGTCATACACCGCCATTGTGAACAGCGGCAGCGCAAGCATCAGCATGTTCGACAGGCCGGCAGCCAGACCAAGCTTGCCCAAGGCAGAGCGGTGGCCAGTGGTCGCAAGCCGCAACACCTTGCGGTACAGGCCTATGGCATCGCCAATATCATCATCAGGCAGTAGTCCGTCGCCAATGCTGGCCGCGCCATTCACACCATGGCCAGTGGCATCACCGACATGTGCCTGCGGGCGCAAATGAAACACAGTGCCGGAATAGCCTCGCTCCAACACTTCAATTTCAATCGGCTTGGTGGTGCCTCCACCATCATCGTAGAGGAATACGCCTTCATCGCGCCCTGATACCAACAGGCTAGACCCATCGGTCATCAACAAGATGCACGGGAAAACATCACCGGCCAGCGAGCCAAGCGCGCGCTCTTCATAGGTCAGCGCTATATCTGAATCCGCTGCCATACCGCGCAATTCTTCCGGCGTTGGCACGCCAGGTGGCGCCCCGTTGCTTGGGCTGCGCCGTGCGGTTTCAGTGCCAAACCAGCTACCTGCCACCCGGTCCAGCGCATTGAACACAGGCTCACCATTGGGCACACCGGCGCGCGAGGGCACGACGTCTTCGCCAGAACGATAGCGCTTCAAAACACTTTGGATGCGATCAAAACTCATGGATTATTGGCACAGACGCCCGCGCGCCCCTCAGCGGTTTGGTAAACACGCCTTAAGGAATGCAGCTTTTATGCTTAACACTTCATGAACTGCCCTTGGTGCATGGTCGATCTAGCCCACCACCAAAGGCACCTATGCGTCATGTCCGTTGCTGCAACGCCCTCTACATCCCTGCCCTTCCCCCGTCGCTGCGATACGCTGGCCAAGCGTGCCGACAAAATGTTGCTCTATGCGGTTACCGGCGCGCTAACTGCGCTTTTGCTTTGGGCATCGTTCACCTCGCTAGACCAAGTGACCCGGGGTGCCGGGCGCGTGGTGCCGCAATTACAAAACCAAGTTATCCAACATCTTGAGGGCGGCATTGTCGCTGATATTTTGGTGCGCGAAGGCGAGCTGGTCGAAGCTGGCCAAACCTTGATGCGGGTCGAAAACTCTTTTTCCACTGCCGAGCTTTCACAAACACGCCTTGAGATCACCGCCATACGGGCCCGTTCACAGCGCCTTGAGGCCGAAGTCGCCGACCTCGACATGGTTCAGTTTGAGCAGGGACTGGAAGCTGCCATTCCCAACATTGTGCGCCGCGAACGTGAACTGTTCGCCAGTCGCCGCCAAAGCCATGTTGCCGAAATGCAAATTCTGGCCTCGCAGCTTCAGCAAAAGGAGCTGGAACTATCGGAGTTGGAAACCCGCTGGCAGAACACACAGCGCGAGCGCGAACTGGTGCGTGAACGTGTGGAGAGCATGCGACGGCTGGCCGAGCGAGGCGCAGTTTCCAACAACGCCCTTTTGGACGAGGAACGCATTCTCCAACAGATCGAAACGCGTCTATCTGATCTGTTGTTTTCTGTGCCACGGACCGAGTCAGCGGTGGAGGAAATTCGCCAACGCATGGAAGAAAGCCGCCTTGGGTTTCGTGAGGCAGCACAAGAAGATCTTATCACCGCAGCCTTTGAAATGTCGCAACTGCAAGAGGCCGCCAACGCTATGCAAGATCGCTCCGCGCGTACCGATGTAACAGCGCCAGTGGCCGGCATTGTGAACCGTATTTACGTCAACACCATTGGTGGCGTGGTGCGACCCGCTGAGCCGCTCATCGAGCTGGTGCCCGCCGATGAAGCTGTTGTGGTTGAGGCGCGGCTTTCACCCTCAGATCGCGCAGAAATTTGGCCAGGACTGCCTGCGGTGATCAAAATTACCGCGTACGAATTTTCAGTTTATGGCGGGCTGAATGGTCGCATCACTGAGGTTTCACCGGATGCCTTGACCGATGAAAATGGCGAACCCTATTTCCGCGTGCGGCTGGTGGCAGAGGCCGGCGGCTTTGGCCCAGACCTGCCCATCGTGCCCGGCATGACCGCAGATGTGGACATCATCACGGGCGAGCGCACGGTGCTGGACACGCTTCTGTCACCCGTTCAAAACGTGGCCAACAACGCCTTGCGGCAGTAACTCCACAAGATATTGATCAGAACAAAAAGGCGGCCCACCTTGCCAGTGGGCCGCCTTTTTCATGTCGTCGCGTTACAGGGAGCCTTACGCCACTTCATCCACGATCAGCGTGCCCAGCACCGAGCCGGTTTCTCCAGCACCTGACCAGAACGTATAGGTCGTTTCAGAACCTGCCGTGCTGGCACCCACCGACAGTGCACCGCCACCTGCAATGCCTTCTACGTCGTCAACACCAGCGCGTGTTTCAACACGCAATGCATTTCCGCCGCCTGTCATCGCGGTAATTTCTGCAATGTCCAGATCCATGTTTGCGGTAACGCCTGCATTGGAGAAGTCGATCACCTCGACGTTCGTCAACACGCTCACCAGTGCACCCTCATTCACAGCGCCTGAAGATGCATCGAACTCCACCGTATCAGTGTCTGCGCCGCCATCAATGTCGTCAGCGAACAGGTTCAGCAGCTGGTTGGCCGCGACCAGGAATCGATCATCGCCCGTACCGCCATCCACATCATCGCGGACGCTCGCGCCCACACCCAAATCGATAGTGTCGTTACCGGCACCAGCGCTGATTGTGTTGCTGCCTGAACCCCCATCGATGGTGTCGTTACCGCCGCCACCAGTGATCGTGTCATTACCGCCACCACCATTGATGACATTGTCGCCGCTATCGCCGGTCAAATTATCGGCCGCTGAACCACCAGTCACGTTCTCAAAACTTCTGATGTCATCACCAGCCGCATGCCCACCTGACGCCGTTTCAGTCGAAAGATTGACAACAACACCAACGGTATCGGACGCATAGCTGAGTGTGTCAGTTCCTGCGCCGCCGTCGAGCACATCAGCGCCTGCGCCACCTTCGACAGTGTCATCGCCATCCCCACTGTGGATTAGGTCAGACCCAGCTGTTCCAGTGAGCGTATTGCTGCCGGTACCACCAAGCTGGATCGCGTGATCGACGCCATCAAGGCTCACAATTTCAACGCCCACTAAGGTATCTGTACCTTCGCCGGTTGCTGTTGCATCAAGTTCCAGTTGGCTGCCATCCGAGTTGTTTGTCTCTATCTGCGAACGGTTGGCTGTGAAGACAGCACGGTCGGTACCGCTGCCGCCGATAAGCGAGTCATCGCCACCGCCGCCGGTCAGGACGTCACCACCACCATCGCCAGTGAGAGTGTTGTCAGCGCCATCACCGGTCAGCACATCATTGCCCGTACCGCCAAAGACACCTTCAAAATCAGAAATGATGTCACCAGCCGCATCGCCGCCACTGGCGCTGTTGGTCGCAAGGTTCACCGTCACGCCAACCGTGTCATTGGCGTAGCTTAGCGTATCATTGGTGCCCGCGCCGCCGCTGAGAATATCGGCAAAACCGGAGCTGACAATCGTGTCGATGTTGCCCGCGCCATCCACCAGCATGCTACGTGTTGCCGTACCCGCGATGTCACCCAACGCGTTGCCCGAATTGTTACCCAGGATCACATCATAGTCGGTGCCATCCAAGCGAACCACGTCGATGTTGCTCAGTGAGTTCGTTCCATCAAGGCCAGATGTGATTTGGAAATTGGTGCCATCATTGGCCAATGAGACGACGACTGATGCAGCATTCGCAGCAAAAACAGCTGTATCCGTACCGGTGCCGCCGTCTAGCGTATCGCTACCATCACCACCGGTCAGGGTATCGTTGCCATCACCGCCAAGGATAGCGTTGGCTCCACTGCTACCGGTCAAAATATCGCCGCTGCTACCGCCAGTGACATTCTGGAAATTGGAAATGGCGTCGCCAGCCGCATCTCCACCTGATGCAGACTGTGTAGACAAATCGACTGTCACAGCGCCATTGAGCGAGCCAGCGTAAGACAGGGTATCCGTACCAGAACCGCCGTCCAGGACATCAGCGCCCGCAGCACCAATGATGGTATCATTGCCGTCGGCACCAAGCAGAATATCGGCGCCTGCGCTGCCCGTCAGCGTGTTGGCACCCGCATTGCCAACCTGAAGCGCGTGGACTGTCCCGCCCAGGTCGATTTCTTCAACACTGGTCATTGTGTCGGTGCCTTCGCCGGTGGCCGAAGCATCAATCGTCACCAGGCTGCCATCGCCATTGGTAGAAACTGTGGCTTGCGACGTGGTCGCAACATAGATCGCACGATCGGTGCCATCATCCCCGCTGAGCACATCGTTACCAGCGCCACCTGCCATGGTGTCATCATTGGCACCACCGTTAAGTGTATCGCCGCCGCCGCCGCCGACGAGCACATCATTGCCTGTACCACCGCTCAGACCATTGGCACCACCATCACCGGTTAGACTGTCACCGCCTGAGCCGCCGCTCACACCGTCAAAATTGGAGATGATATCGCCAGTCGCCTCGCCGCCAGATGCGCTCATTGTCGCCAAATCGATCGTTACACCGGCGCTGTCATTAGCATAGTAGAGCGTATCTGTTCCGGTGCCACCATCCAAAATGTCAGCCCCAGCACCACCTTCCAAGACGTCGTTGCCACCGCCGCCAAGCAGCACATCATTGCTGCCTGTACCGGACATGAAATCACCACTCAGACCACTGGTCTGCATGGCATAGTCAACGCCACCCAAGACAAGGTTCTCAACATTGCTGAGCGTATCGGTACCTTCGGACGTTGTTGTTGCAACTATGGTCACTTCTGATCCATCATCGGTAGACGTGACGCTCACCTGGTTGCGTGTTGCCGCATAAACCGCAGTATCGCTACCACCGGCGCCATCAATGTCATCGTCGCCAGCACCACCTTCGATCCTGTTCGCCGCACCATCGCCGGTCAGTGTGTCGCTTCCAGCTCCGCCGGTCACGTTCTCAAAACCTGAAATGATGTCGCCAGTCGCATCGCCGCCTGAGGCCGAGTTGGTTGCCAAATTGATGCTGACCGCACCGTTAGCTGATCCTGCGTAGGACAGCGTGTCGATACCACCGCCACCTGCCAATATATCGCCGCCAGCTCCGCCGATCAGAACATCATTGCCATCTGCGCCAAACAAAGCATCGGTGCCTGCTGTGCCGGTCAGCGTGTTCGCCGAAGCGGTGCCCGTCTGCACATCAAACACAGTACTGTTCAACTCAAGCTCTTCGATGCTTGTCAGCGTATCTGTACCCTCACCTGTCGCGCTGGCATCAACGGTTAGCGTTGAACCATCAGCGCTGACCGAAACCGCCGCTTGAGACGATGTCGCGGTGTAGACTGCGCGGTCAGTGTTGGCGCCGCCATCCAAATCATCATTGCCTGCACCGCCGGTGAGCGTGTCATTGCTGCCACCACCATCCAAGATATCGGCGCCGCCACCGCCAACAAGCGTATCGGTGCCCGTTCCGCCGACAAGCGTGTTGGCATTGCCATCGCCAGTAAGGTTATCTGCGCCGGAGCCACCGGTAACATTACTGATATTGACCAGCGTATCGCCAGCCGCATCGCCACCAGAATGCACGCCGGTAGTAAGGTTGACCGTCACACCTGTACTATCAGAGGCATAGGAAGCGGTATCGGATCCTGCACCACCATCCAGGTAGTCGGCGCCTGCGCCGCCTTCCAACACATCATCATCATCATTACCCGACAAGAAATCATCACCGCCACCGCCGGTCAGTGTGTCCATGCCCTCTCCACCGATCAGCATATCAATGCCGCCAGTACCGGTCAGGCTGTTGTCGGTAGCGTTGCCGGTTTGAAGCGCATGCACCACGCCATCAAGGGTAACATTTTCAATGTCGCGCAGCGTATCACTGCCCTCACCGGTTGCCGATGCATCAAGTGACACAAGCGATCCACCGCCAAAGATGTCAACGGTCACTTGCGTGCGATCAGCCAGATAAATCGCTTCATCATTACCAGCATCACCGTCAACAAAATCGTCGCCTGCACCGCCGGTAATGGTGTCATCATTGTTCTGGCCATACAACAAATCATCACCGCCGCCGCCAACCAATATGTCGTTGCCGTCACCGCCGCTAAGGGTGTTAACAGCGCCATCGCCAGTGAGCGTATCCGCGTTACTGCCCCCTGTGGCATTTTCAAAACCTGTGATCGTGTCACCGGTTGCTCCGGCCCCTGATACGGTTTGGGTGGCGAGGTTTATGGTAACTGCACCAGCCGTGCCATTGTAGGAAACGGTATCGGTATCAGAACCGCCATCCATAATGTCGGCGCCCGCTCCACCGGTAATCGTGTCATCCCCGGCATTGCCGTAAAGAAGATCATCAGCGCCCTGGCCATCAATGGTGTCATCGCCATCGCCGCCGATGATAATGTTGTTTGAGCCATCACCGGTTAGCGTGTTGTTGCCAGTATCACCAGCCGTCAAATCATAGGTGGTGCCATTAAGCGATACGTTTTCAACGTCAGAAAGCGTGTCTGTTCCCTCTCCAGTGGCGGTGGCATCAACAGTATAATCTGCACCACCAAGGGAAGAAACGGTGACCTGGCTAGCACCAGCTGTAAACACTGCGGTATCGGTGTCAGCGCCACCATCAATGCTGTCATCGCCAGCACCACCGGTGATGGTGTCATTGCCAGCATCGCCCTCAAGCGTATCACTGCCGCCACCACCGTCCATGGTGTCACCGCCAGCACCACCTGATATGCGGTTGACCGCGCTAGAGCCGGTTAGATCGTCAGCCGCTGAGCCGCCGATCACATTTTCAAAACCAGAGATCGTGTCGCTGCCCGCATCGCCGCCGCTTGCAGTATTGGCACCCAGGTCAACTGTAACACCGGTGCTGTCGCCAGCATAGGACAACGTGTCATTGTTGCCAGCACCGCCATCCAGCGTATCGCCGCCCGCACCACCTTCGATGGTGTCATCATCAGCACCGCCCAGCAGCGTATCCACGCCGCCTTGACCGGTTAGCGTGTCGTTGCCTCCATTGCCCTCAAGACGCGCGCCCAGCGTACCGGTGTTGAGATTGTCGCCCTGACCAGAACCCAGCACAATTTCGATATCGCTCAAAGAGTCGCCAGCTGCATCACCGCCAGAACCAGTGCCAGAACCGATGGTGATCGTCACACCACCAGCAGAGCCGGTATAGCTGGCCGTATCGGTGCCAGCGCCGCCATCCAGCGTATCGCCACCAGCGCCACCGGTCAGCGTGTCATCATTGTCACCGCCCAGCAGAGTATCCGCACCACCGCCGCCGTCGATCGCATCATTACCAGCCAAACCAGAAATGGTGTTGGCATTGCCATCGCCAGTCAGCGTGTCGCCGTTGATCGAGCCAGTGAGGTTTTCAATGCTGTTATACACATCACCTGCCGCATCGCCGGTGTTGCCACCAGGTGAAGCAAGGTTGGCTGTCACTGCGCCGCCTGCATTTTCATAGCTTGCCGTATCGGTGCCCGCGCCACCAACCAGGAAGTCGCCGCCACCAGCGCCTTCCAGCGTATCGTTGCCGCCATCGCCGGTCAGGATGTTTGAGGCCCCGTCACCGCGCAGCGTGTCATC
>JBGCDM010000017.1:0-6625 GCA_045105395.1 Devosiaceae bacterium
GGTCAACAGGAAGGCGAAAGGCAGCATCATGATGGCCAGCACAGGCGCGAAGCGAGCATTAGCTGCAAATGAACGACCCAATGTTGGGGTGCCTGCAAATTTGCAGCATGCAGCCGATGGGTGTCGTGATGCGGTGGCGCATGCATCATCGATGCCGCAACGCGGCCGTGTTGATGTGCGGGATCGCAGTGTTGTGGTGACCGCGCGTATGGGTGGGGCAATGATTTTGCAGCGGATCTCTCTCAATGCCTATGCAGGTGTTGCTGCCCAGCTTAGCTCAGAGGATGGTGAGGAGGCGAGCATTGCGCTTACCTTACGCCATGCTGATCCTGCTTATTCGATCACCCTTGCTACCGACCTGCCACTAGATGATGCGGTCGCTGTTTGGCGCGGCTGGTCAGACAAACTATGCGTCCCGCTGCTTCTCACCGAAGCCGACGGCAAGGAGAGTGTCGTGCGCGATATGCTGGGCGCTACAACAGTGCGCGAAACGCAGCCCAGGCGTGCCAAAACACTGGTTGGTCGCCGTCCAAGCTTTGCTAAGCGTCGCGGTCGCCGGTAATTAGATTATGACATCCAAAGCCAAGCCAAGGCTCAGTATTGCGCCAATCCAACTGTTGGATTTGAAGCGCGCCAAACATCCAGGTTTGTCATCCAGATCAAGTGTGGCGATCTGCCAGGCCATTTGGCTGGCAGCGGCTGCCAACGCTGCATAGGATGGCAATGAGGCGCCGGCCGCCCAAAAAGCGTAGCCCAGCAGTAACACTGTGAGCGCATAACAGGCGCCAACAAAGGCCGGTGCTTGGCCCTCCAGTGCGCGTGCTGTGGAGCCGATACCGATGAGGGCATCATCTTCAATATCCTGGAATGCGTAGAGTGTGTCATAGCCAACAATCCAGATGACAACGGCAAGATAGGTCGCGGCCATGGGCAGATCAAAGCTGCCCGTTTGTGCAGTCCACCCCACCAAAGCGCCCCAGGAAAACACCAGCCCAAGCACAAGCTGTGGCCAGTTGGTGATGCGTTTCATGAATGGATAAATCGCCACCAACACCAGCGAGGCGATGCCAACGCCGATGGTGAAAAGGTTGAATTGGATAAGAATAACGAACCCGGCTGCCAGCAGGGCAATCAAAAAGATAGCGGCATTGCGCGCGGTCACTTCACCAGAGGGAATGGGACGAAGCGCTGTGCGCGCAACTTTGGCATCCAAATCCCGGTCAGCAATATCATTGAGCGTACAGCCCGCCCCGCGCATGATGAGTGCTCCGATCAGAAACAGCACAAGATGAGCCCATTGTATGGAACTGCCAGTTGCCAATGAGGCAAGCAGCGAACCAAATGCGCAGGGCCAGAACAGCAGTGGCCATCCCACCGGCCGCTCAAGCCGCATGAGACGCCCATAGGGTCGTGCCCAGCTGGGTAAAACCCTCAAGGACCAGTGGTCTTTTAGGGCATCAGGTGTCAGGGGGGCGTTGGGTGCGCTCATGAAAAGGTGGTTCCGGCACGGGTTGCGGCATAAACAGCGCTCACGCCTACCCCCTCGCCATTGCCGTTGCAACTTGCTAAAGAGCGCAAACCACGCCCAAATTTTGCGGCTTTTCTCTGTCTGTGGTGATGTATGATGCGTAGTTTCCGCCCCAATGTTGTTCTCCGATCCGTCGGTCTTTTTACCGTTTGTCTGGCACTGTCTGCCTGCGGCGCTGGCGGTATGGATGGCATAACCGGCCTTATGGGCGGCGGTGGCAGCCAGCAAAGTCAGGTGCGCCCTGTTACAGCCAATACCTTTGGTGGTGTGCCGGTAGAGCAGTTGCGTGCTGATCAACTTTGCCCTTCTATCATCACGCGTGACGGTACCGAGACGCTGCGGCTTTATGCTGGTGAAGAGCGCACACCCAACACGGTGCGCTATCAGTCGCAGATTTTGCAAACCGTTGTGGAGTGCGTGCCAACGCCAGGTCAGCTTGGCCTGTCTATTGGCATTGCAGGGCGCTCACTCATTGGCCCGCAAGGCTCACCAGCTGAACTGGATTTGCCGATTCGTGTGGTCGTGCTGAACACTGTGACCAGTGAAGTGCTTTCCAGCAATGTGCTGCGCGCTCGCGCCATCATTGAGCCAACGCAGGTGTCAGCCACGTTCACTGCGATAAACCGCTCACTGACCATTCCACTGCCAGAGCGGCAGAGCGATTATCAGATCATTGTTGGGTTTGACGAGGAAACTTAAAGCGCTTCACCTTCCCAGGTGCTGAGCGCTTGAATGGTCTCTGTTAAGTCCGCGTGCCGGTTGACCGTTGTCAGTGCACCAGCTTGCATCAAAGTCTCTGAATGGCCTGGCCATGTATGGTCCGCGCCCACAAAGCCGATAACGCTCATGCCTGCAGCCACCGCTGCTTTGACGCCGGAGGCTGAATCTTCCACCACCAGACAGGCACGTGGTTCAACACCAAAGGTTTGCGCTGCAAACAGAAACACGTTTGGGTCTGGCGTGGTCGCCTTGGTACCCACTTCTGCGGCAGAAAAAATATGCGGCGCGAAGCGTTCATAAAGCCCAACATCGCTGAGATAGCGCTGCAAATAATCTGAGTCCGAATTGGAACAGATACAGCGCGGCCCCTCTACCTGATCAAGCATGTCTTCCACGCCCGCCACGGGCGTTAGCTCGGTGTCGGCAAGTTCAAAAAAAGCCTCGCCCAGCTTTGTTTGAAACTCTTCACCAAGCTTCTTATCCAGCTCTTCTTCGATAATCTCTTGGATGGCATGGTGAGTCATGCCAGCAAAATGCTCAGCAAAGCCAAGCGGCTCCATTTCAAAGCCAACACGCTTATAAGCGGCAGCTTCCACACGCGCTGCAATCATTTCTGAGTTGATCAGAACGCCATCACAGTCAAAGATAATCAGATCGGCCACGCGTCAGTCTCCAAAGCAGGGGATTTAAGTGGGGGGATTAAGCAGCCGCCGCGCTAGCAGGGATTGGAAAAAGATGAAAGGGCGACCCACCAAGGCCATGATCGTGGCAGCGCCTAATGTGCGCGGCCAATTGCTTGGGCACGAAATCCAAACCAAAGCCGCCGTGCCAACCAGCGCCAGAGCGATTGGAGCAGAGGTTGGTGCCGTGCTTAAGCCTTTGCAGCATGGCAAAGCGGCGCGTTCAAAGTTTGTCTCGCCTGCATTGCTAAGCGCTTGGCCAGAGATCGTTGGTGAGAGGCTGGCCGGGCTTTGCATGCCGGTTCAAATGAAGGCTAAGCCCAAGTCTCGCTCGCGTCATAAAAAGGTGGGTGATGATGGCGCAGTGCTGGAGGTGAGGGCTGATCCGTCGGTCAAAATCGACATCGACTATGGCCAGGCCTTGCTGGTTGAGCGGATCAATGCGTTTTTCGGCTATCATGCGGTTGCAAGCTTGAAGATGCTGGAAAAACCCATGCAAGCACAGCGTGCTGCGCCGCAGATCGCAGCAAAACAGCGCGAGCCAGGAGCAATTGCCAAAGCGCAAGCCAATGCCAAGCAAGCCGTCGCCCCTGTTCAAGATGATGATTTACGCGCCGCCTTAGAGCGTTTGGGAGCGGCTGTTTTAATCCAGGCACCCTCAGACTGATCGCGACTAATCGTACACGATATTTGGCCCGCACGCGATTGTGATGCCGTTTTTTGGCCATGGACCGCTGCAATATCGCAGCACCGCTTGCCGGGCTGACTTGTTCTGCTAACAAGCATGCCAACAATTCTTCGATAATCCGTTAGAGATCAACAAGGTCCGCTCCATGACCCAGACTAAGAACAACGATAACTTGAACCCCAAAACTAACCGCCGCACGCTTTTGAAAAGCTCTGCACTTCTCACCGTTGCTGGTGGCGTTCTGGCTGCTTGCAACGATGGCGGTGGTACAGCTGATTCTACCGGGCGCATTGTACCTGCTGGCGGTGAGAGCAATGTTGATCTGGCAACAATGATGGCTCCACTGGATGGCTTGCCTGATGTTGGCCTTGGCGACCCTAATGCTCCAGTGGTTATGATCGACTATTCATCCATGACGTGCCCGCATTGCGCGCGCTTCCACACGGCATCGCTACCGTCGATCAAAACTGACTATATCGACGCGGGGAACGTCTATTACATCTTCCGCGAGTTCCCTCTGGATGCGCGCGCGCGCGCCGCTTCGATGCTGGCGCGCTGCGCCGATGATGCACTTTTCCACGATATTGTGGATATTCTGTTTGAACGGCAGCGCGAATGGGCTTCAGCGGCAAATCCAGCCGATGCACTGTTTTCTATCGTCGCTCAGGCCGGTTATACCCAAGATACCTTCAATGCATGCTTGACGAATCGTGATCTAGAACAAGCAATAGTCGCCGGTGCAGAACGTGGCGCAGAAGAATTTGGCGTTGCCTCTACACCAACGATTTTTATCAATGGTGCGAGATTCCCCGGTGCCCGCAGTCCTGCTGATTACGCTGAGATTATCGATCCCCTTCTCGGGTAACCCTTCTATGGTCGGTGAACGGCCATGAAGTTCACCAAGCTGCGTATCGCAGGGTTCAAAACCTTCGTTGAGCCCACTGATCTTTTTATCGAAGATGGGCTAACCGGTGTCGTTGGGCCCAATGGGTGCGGCAAGTCCAACCTTGTTGAAGCGATGCGCTGGGTGATGGGCGAAAGCTCTTACAAAGCGATGCGTGCAGGTGGCATGGAAGAGGTTATCTTCTCTGGCTCCGGCAAGCGCCCAGCGCGCAACAGCGCCGAAGTTAAGCTGTTTCTCGACAACACACTGCGCCGTGCCCCTGCCGCTTTCAACGAGCATGAACAGCTAGAGGTTTCGCGCAAGATTGAGCGTGAGCGTGGCTCCAACTACCGTGTGAATGGCCGCGAAACCCGCGCCCGCGATGTGCAGCTGATGTTTGCTGATGCAGCATCGGGTGCGCGCTCGCCCTCCATGGTGCGCCAAGGCCAAATCGGTGAGATCATTTCCGCTAAGCCTGTGCAGCGCCGCGCTTTGCTCGAAGAAGCCGCTGGTATCTCTGGCCTGCATACGCGTCGTCATGAGGCAGAACTACGCCTGAAGGCGGCGGAAACCAACATTGAGCGCCTTGATGATGTGGTGAGCGAGCTGGACCGTCAGCTTGATGCGTTGCGCCGTCAAGCCCGCCAAGCCGCCAGGTTCCGTGATGTTGCATCAAAATTGCGCACCGCTGAAGCCGGTGTCTTTGCGCTTAAATGGTCTGCAGCCAACCAAGCCGCCAATGACGCTGCCCAAGCCTTGCGAGAAGCCAAAGAGTTGCTCGCCCGTGCCGATGAGGCGCAGCTTTCGGCGGCCACTGCACAGGCAAGTGCAGCGGCCAGCGTGCCTGAAGCGCGCAACAAAGCCGCTGAGGCCGGTGCGGCGCTCAGCCGGATTATCCGTGCGCGCGATGAGCTGGCGCTGGAAGAAAAGCAGATTGCAGAGCGTCTTGATTCAGCACGCGCGCAACTCGAAACATTGGACACTGATATTGCGCGTGAGGCTGGCCTTTCGCGAGACCATACAGCCGAACGCACTGCGCTAGAGAACGAACTGAAGACCATTGGGCAGGCCGAAGCTGAGTCTAAAAATCAGCTGCCATCCATCGAGAGTACAGCCAAAGCAGCCGAAGCCGCATTGGCAGACGCACTAACGGCCAGCAACAGTGCACGCGATGCGCTTGCAGGCGCGCGGGCCGAAATTGCAGCACAAACACGCATTCTAGAGGGTGCAAAAGCCGAGGCGGAGCGTTTTGCCAGGCAGCATGCTGTGGCAACGCAGGCGTTGGCGGATTTGACGGCAAAAACTGGCGCGGCTGCGGTCTTGCAGCAAGCGCGCGAGAAGACTGAAGCGCTTATCGCTGCCCGCGATATGGCATCGCAAAAAGTTACCCAAAGTGAGGCCGCGCGCACAGCTGCTCTTGCCTCAGTTGCCGCCGCTGAGGAGCCTTTGCGCGCCTCAGAGAAAACGCAAGCCACCTTGCAGGCCGAGGTCGCGGCGCTTGAGAAAATTGTTGGCGAAGGCAGCGCCGATGCCAGCGGCTATCCTTCTGTAATGGACGCGATGAAAGTAACGCCTGGTCACGAGGCAGCGCTGGGCGCTGCCTTGGGCGAGGCGCTTGAAGCAGCAACAGACCCTGCTGCGCCGCAATTTTGGACGCAGACCCACGCCAAAAGTGTTGATCCGGCTTTGCCGCAAGGCACGTTTCCATTGTCGGATTACGTTGATGGACCGGCTGTTTTGGGCCGAGCATTGTCCCAGATTGGCCTGGTGGATGAGCAGCAAGGTGCAAGC
The DNA here is from genome assembly GCA_045105395.1 of Devosiaceae bacterium. GTDB lineage: Bacteria > Pseudomonadota > Alphaproteobacteria > Rhizobiales > MH13 > MH13. The sequence goes on from JBGCDM010000017.1 coordinate 6,291, forward strand.
TTCCAGGGTCAACTGGCTCCTGGTCAAATGCTCGTCAGCAAGGCTGGCACTGTGTGGCGCTGGGATGGGTTTGTACGCAAAGCCGATGCCCCTTCGGCTGCGGCAGTAAAGCTTGCTGAGCGCAACCGACTTGATGGGTTGCAAACCGAGCTTGCCAGCGTAGACGCTGAGGTTTCAGCTCTTTCGATGTCTCATATGACAGCGCTTACGGCGCTCACTGATGCCGACAAAGCCTGGGCTGCGCATCGCGCCGATGAAAGCAGTGCACGTCAGGCCTACGATCAAGCCGCCAGTGGCTTATTGGCGCTGGAGCGTGAAGCAGAGCGTGAAGGCGC
>JBGCDM010000018.1:0-38727 GCA_045105395.1 Devosiaceae bacterium
CTGGACGCTCACATCGGCAAAGACTATCGCCGCATCCGGCTCGGCATTGGCCACCCCGGCCACAAGGATCTGGTTTCTGGTTATGTGCTGCACGACTTCCCCAAGGCTGATGAACCGTGGGTAGATGCTGTTTGCGATGAGATCGCCCGTTCGTTTGATCTGGCGCTTGATGGCAAGGATAGCGACCTCAATGCCCGGTTGAATGAAGCCACGGCCAGTTTTCGCAAAGACAACGGGCGGACGGAAAAACCCGCCAAAGCGGAAAAGAAGCCTGCTGCTAAGCCCCAATCTCATATCCGCCAGGCGCGGCAAACGAGCAAACCAAACGTGCCCAAATCGGGCCCTATGGCCGACATGCTGAAAAAGCTGCTCGGCAACAAAGATTAGAACGGATACCACCCCATGGGTTTCAAATGCGGCATTGTCGGCCTACCAAATGTGGGCAAATCAACGCTTTTCAACGCGCTCACCAAAACCGCAGCAGCGCAAGCGGCCAACTATCCGTTCTGCACCATTGAGCCAAACACTGGCGATGTGGGTGTGCCAGACCCCCGCTTGGATGCGATTGCCGCTATCGCCACCTCCAAAGAAATCATCCCGACCCGCATCACCTTTTTAGATATTGCAGGCCTGGTGCGCGGCGCGGCCTCGGGTGAGGGCTTGGGCAACCAGTTTCTGGCCAACATCCGTGAAGTGGACGCCATCGTGCATGTGGTGCGCTGCTTTGAAGATGAAGACATCACCCACGTCGACGGTAAAATCGATCCGCTGGCTGACATTGACACCATCGAAACCGAGTTGATGTTGGCGGACCTTGAAAGCCTTGAAAAGCGTGTGATCAGCACCCGTAAAAAAGCATCGAGCAAGGACAAGGATGCCCTGACCGTGCTGCCCATCATGGAAGCATCGCTCTCTATGCTGCAGGACGGCAAACCAGCACGTCTGGTCGAGCGCACGCCAGAGGATGAAAAAGCCTTTGAGATGCTGAACCTCCTAACCTCCAAACCCATTCTCTACGTGTGCAACGTGGAAGAAGATGCCGCGGGCGAAGGCAACGCTTTCTCAGCACGCGTGTTTGAGCATGCATACGCCACTGGCGCGCGGGCGGTTGCCATTTCCGCCGCGATTGAAGCTGAAGTGGCTGTTCTACCGCTGGAAGAGCAGGCAGAATTCCTTGAAACACTCGGGCTGGAAGAAGCTGGCCTCGATCGCCTCATCCGTGAGGGCTACGCGCTGCTGGGACTGGTCACCTATTTCACCGCTGGGCCCAAAGAGACCCGCGCCTGGACCATCACCACCGGCACCAAAGCCCCGCAAGCTGCTGGTGTCATCCACACCGATTTTGAGCGTGGCTTCATCCGTGCACAAACCATCGCTTACGATGATTATGTGAGCTTGAAGGGTGAAACTGCCGCCAAAGAGGCTGGTAAGGCGCGCGATGAAGGCAAGGAATACATAGTCCAGGATGGCGATGTGTTGCTGTTTAAGTTCAACACCTGAGTTGGTTTTGGCACTGGTCGGACTTTTGATCAGCGCTAGATGATAGGGCTGACCACAAACCAATCAGGAGCCCTCCCATGCGTAGCTTTCTCCCTCACGCCCTGCTGATCACAACGGCTCTTGGTGCCACCAACGTCTCAGCTGAGATGCTTGGTGAGACGCACATGTACACCATCGGTGACCTATCATTTGAAGGTTACGTTGCCACCAACACCGCGCTTGAACAAAGCAAGGGCACGGTGCTCATCGTGCATGACTGGGATGGCCTGACCGACTATGAGATGCGCCGCGCTGATATGTTGGCTGCCCTCGGTTACACAGCCTTTGCAATTGATGTGTACTCGACAGAGGTGAACCCACAGGGCTTTGAAGAATACCGCGCTGCCTCCGGCGCGATGTATGCTGACCGCACCACATTCCAGGAGCGCCTGCTGGGCGCAGTGAGCGAAGCTGCCAATATCCCTGGTGCAAGCGATACTATGGTCATGATTGGCTACTGCTTTGGCGGTGCGGCGGTGCTGGAAGCCGCCCGTGCGGGCGCTGATGTGGATGGTTTTGTCGCCTTCCATGCAGGCCTTGGCACGCCTGAAGGCCAAACTTGGGATGCGGTCAACGGACCAATACAGTTCCACCATGGCAGCGCCGACCCCGTATCCGGTCTTTCAGATCTAGCGCAGACGTTAAGCGAGTTGGAAGCCGCTGGCGTAGAGCATTCAGCCGGTGTTTATGGTGGTGCACGCCATTCCTTCACTGTGTTCAACTCCAGCGATTATTTGCTGGACGCTGATCAGGCATCCTGGAGTGGTTTGCAGAGATTCCTCGCTGAAACGCTTTAGGGCTAACCCGCGGCATCATCGGCGATATTGACCCCCGATGATGCATGCCAGGCAAGGCGCCTTCAGCGTGCTCATTGAACTCAGGGCAGCAACATACCGCGGATCATGAAGTAGAAAACCGCAGCCAGTACGCCTGCCATTGGTACCGTGATCACCCATGCAGCGGCGATCCTCAGCAGCAGTGTACGTTTGACCAACTCGACGCGGTGCACCCGCCCCAGGCCTTTGCGCTGCCGCCTACCGAGCAGGCGATCTGAACCGGGCTGAGCTTTCATTTCACGCAACATCTGACCTTTTGAAAGAACATCTGCCGCTTCAAACCGCTGAACAAAAGCCTCTACTTCCTCTGCATTGTTGGCAGCGTGATGGTCGCGGATGTCCTGCAATATCTGTGCATAGTTTGACTTGATATATTCGCGCAAAAAACCGACGCCAAACACACCGCCAACAGCAATGTGCGTGGAGCTCACCGGCAAACCCAACTGAGAGGCAATGATCACGGTGATCGCCGCCGCCATTGCGATGCAAAACGCCCGCATCTTATCAAGCTCGGTAATCTCGCTGCCAACGGTGCGGATGAGCTTAGGCCCATAAAGCGCTAAGCCCAAAGCAATGCCAATGGCACCAACGGCCATCACCCAAAGTGGGATGGATGCTTGTGCGGACACACCACCTTCAAGAATAGCCTCATTAATACCGGCGAGAGGACCGACGGCATTGGCCACATCGTTTGCGCCATGGGCAAAGCTTAGCAGGGCCGCGGCGAAAATCAGCGGCACGGTGAAGAACTCATTGACGCTAGATTTTTCGTTTTGAAGGCCCTTGGCAAGGCGCGCGATATAGGGCCGCATCAAAAGATAAACCGCAACCGCCAAGCCAAAGCCAATGATGGCAGCTATGGGGAAGCCAACCTTAATCAGCTTTGAAACGCCCTTGAGCATGAGATAGGTGCCAAAGGCCCACGCCATAACCGCGACCAATAAGGGCACCATTCGCTTGGCCGACGCTAAGACGTCGCGCTGGTAGGTGATCGTTCGCTTGATGATATAAAGGAAGGCCGCCGCGACCAATCCGCCAAGCACAGGCGAGATGACCCAGCTTGCCGCGATAAGCCCCACCTGGTGCCAGTCGGCGATACCCCAGCCCGCCGCCGCGATACCAGCGCCAAGAACGCCACCAACAATGGAGTGCGTGGTAGATACTGGCGCGCCGATGGCGGTGGCAAAGTTGAGCCACACCGCCGCAGCCAGAAGCGCGGCAATCATAAGCCAGATGAAGGTGTCGCGATTTGCCACCAGATCGGGATCAATGATCCCCTTTTTGATCGTGCTAACAACATCGCCTCCAGCGATCAGTGCACCGCCAGCTTCAAAACAAGCGGCAATGATGATGGCTCCGGTTAGGGTGATGGCGTGTGAACCGACGGCTGGGCCAACATTGTTGGCCACATCATTGGCGCCAATGTTCATCGCCATGTAGCCGCCAATCATCGCAGCGACGACAAGCAAAATCCCATCAATCCCGCCATCTGTGCGCACAATGGTAAAAAGCATGATGGCGACAATGAACATCAACGCAGTGCCAAAGCGGAAAAGTTCATCGCGATTCATTTGAATGGCAGATTCAATTTTTTCAGGTCTGAGCATGACGATTCCCTCCCTTTTTCACCCAAATTTGCACTGGCAATGTCGATGAAAAAGCGAAGGTGTCCATGACAATGGTCATAGACGCGCTATTCTGCTGCCGCAGATAAATGGAATGACGCCAAAGCGGTGGAAGAGGGCAGAGTCTGGCATGACCAAATACTACACCCCGATCGTGATCCTCATGCTTCTGCTCGCTTTTTGGGTAAGCCCCGAAGCACAGGAAATTGCAGCCGGCGTTGCGATCTTCTTGTTCGGCATGATCATGCTGGAAGATGGCTTCAAGCTTTTCAGTGGTGGCACACTGGAACGCATGCTTGAGCGTGCGACGGGCTCAACCCTGCGGGCACTCACCTTCGGCATCGTTTCGACCACAGTTCTGCAATCAAGCTCACTGGTTTCGGTCATCACGATCTCATTTCTCAGCGCTGGACTGATATCGCTGATCGGCGGCGTTGGCATCATCTTTGGTGCCAATATCGGCACGACGACCGGCGCCTGGCTGGTGGCGGGGCTGGGCCTGAAGGTCAACATCGCCGCCTACGCGATGCCAATGATAGCGATCAGCATTATTTTGGTTTTCCAAAAATCAAAGTCTTTGCGTGGCATTGGATATGCCCTTGCCGGCCTTGGATTTTTGTTCCTGGGCATCCACCACATGAAGGAGGGCTTTGAAGCCTTCAAAGACCAGATCGATCTGCTTCGCTTTGCACTGCCAGGCCTTCTGGGCCTCGTCATTTACACGCTGCTGGGCACCACAGCGACTGTGATCATGCAGTCTAGCCACGCGACCATGGTGCTGATTCTTACCGCTCTGGCTGCTGGACAAATTACCTATGACAACGCGCTGGCGCTAGCGATCGGCGCCAACATTGGCACCACAATTACCGCGATTATTGGCTCTCTGGGCGCAAACTACCAGGGCAAGAGACTGGCTTTGGCCCACCTGATCTTCAACGTGATGACCGCCGCTGTGGCGTTAATCTTGATTGCGCCCTTGCGCGAGAGTGTCGATCACATCAGCGCCATCGTCGGCATCGCCGATCAGGATTACGCGCTCAAACTGGCCGTTTTTCATACCATCTTCAACGTGCTGGGCGTCGTGCTGATGTTGCCGCTCCTGAAGCGACTGATTGCATTTTTGGAACGGCGCATTGTGGAGCCCGCGCCAGATGTCAGCCGCCCGCGCTATCTCAATGAAGCGGTTGATGCCTTTCCACAGACGCTGGAAACCGCGCTTCGCAAGGAGGTGCTCCACTTACATGAAAATGCCGTGGAGTTGATCCTTCATGGGCTAAACCTGCATCGGCACCAGGTTTTTGCCAGCGATAATATTGCCAAGACCGTTCGCAAAAGCCGCACCCCCTTCGATCTCAACATCGACGAGAGCTATGAACACAGGGTCAAAACGCTCTATTCAGCCATCGTCGAGTTTACCACGCGCATCGGCGAAAAGCGCCTTGAACCGAACATCACTGAGCGTGTCCAAACCCTGCGAGATGTGTCTGGCGATATTGTTAAAGCGGTAAAAGCGGTCAAACACCTGCGCAAAAACATCCTGCGGTTCACGGTGCAAAAGCAAGGTGCGGTAACGACCCTCTATGACGGCTTGCGCACCGAGATCGCGCGAATCATTGTTGAAGTCCGCAAACTTGAATTGGCCGACGCGCAGGATCGTAGCGTCCTGTGGCTCGACCAGGAGCGGGCGCAGATCGAACAGGACGCTCAATCAACCTCGCGCCGGATTGACGACCTGATCCGTCAAGGCAAGCTGGACCCTTCTGCAGCAACCTCTTTCCTCAACGATTCTGGCTACGCCTATGCTGCAATGCGTGCCCTGATGGACGCCGCGCGCGGATACTACATCGAGCGCGAAGGTGCGATGGCCGAGGTCGAGCGACTGCTGACGCTGGACGATGAGGAACTTGATGAGACCCCCTCTGCTCACGAACCCAGTTTAAAGGTTCGCAAAACTGTCGTGGACAAGCGCTAGGCTGCTAGCCAAAGACTTTGTGAGGAGTACCAAGATGGGACTGAAGAAACTCGCGGCCAAACTGGTGGACTACCAGGAGCGATTGGAACGCGGCAAGGCCAGCAAAATTAAGCCAAGCCATGTTGAAAAGGTGCTGATAAAGCTCAAAAAGAAATCCAAGGACCTGGAGAGCGACATCGCCTCAGCGCATTCTGCGGACAAGAAAGCACGGCTCAAAAAGAAGCTTGGAGTTGCCGGCGCGCAAATTGAACGCGCAGAATGGTTGCTGAAGAAAATCACTTAAGGGCTCTGCCCAGTTATCATTTATACTGACACACTGACACACTCGCGAAACGTTCAATCCTCGGCTTTGTGCGTTCCTGCGTGATCATAAAGCAGACGGAGATGCTCTGCTGTTAAACGCGCTTAACCACAACAACAAACCGTTCATTCAGAATTTTTCTCTAAGCCTTTGCGTAAGGAGAAGGCGATGAAAACCAAAGGCACTGGCCTCAACAGCATTCCCATTCGGTTCGGGCTTATGTCTGCTATCACTGGCGGCATTGCCATTGGTTCGCTGCTCTACGCCAATGACGCCTTAGAGTTTAGTTTCCTCAGCTGTCTGATGATATTTGCTGCTATTGCAGTACCAGCATTGATCACGGTTATGGCAGCACGCATGCTAAGGGGTCAGATTGAGGCCTTGCGTGCAAGCACCGAGGCAATCGTCGCGGGTGACTTTGACACACCGGTGGATGTGGATTGTGCTTGCGAAGTTGGTGGCTTGGCTGACAGTTTTGCCAAAATGGTTGATCGCCTGAACAGCAATATTTTGCGGATGAACGTGCTGGCCTACACGGATTCAATCACCAAACTCCCCAATCGTTCCGTTGTGTTCCACCTTCTTGAAAAAATCACCCAGAACGAAGATGAGAAAAATGCCGCCGTTCTATTCATCGATCTGGATGGGTTTAAACGGATCAATGATCAACTTGGTCACGAAGCTGGGGACCAGGTTCTACGCGAAGCCAGTCGCCGGATAGCGGCAGGGTTTGGTCGGCAAATCGAAGATTTAGAAACGTGCACAACACCTCTTGGGGAGCTTTGCGATGCGGTACCGGAGGATATTGTACTGGCACGCGCCGCAGGCGATGAGTTCGTAGCAATTATTCCCGACTTCCCAGACATCGCGGCGGTCGACCCGATATGTCGTCGCATTCTGGACGAGCTTTCAAAGCCGCTGCCCATCGCAGACGCGAACCTGAAGATCAGTGCCAGTATCGGTGTTGCCAACTATCCAACCGATGCAAAAACGCCCGAGGCATTGCTCAACTTTGCTGACTTGGCGATGTACGAGGCTAAGCGCTCAGGCCGCAATAAAACCGTGCTTACATCACCTGCGCTGCACAAGGCATGGGAAGAACGACGCAAGGTTGAAAGTGAGCTGACACAATCGCTTGAAAATGGCCAGATCAGCCTACACTTCCAGCCACGATGTGATGCCACCAGCCTAGAAATGCTAAGTGCTGAAGGCTTAGCGCGCTGGCAACATCCAAAGCTTGGCAACATTTCGCCTGCAACCTTTGTCCCGATCGCTGAGCAGGCTGGCTTGGTGCCGCTGCTGGGTGCTCGCATGTTTGAGTGTGCTGCACGCTCTATGGGTCACTGGAGAGGTCAAGGCTTTGATCTCGACGTTTCGGTCAACGTTTCGCCAGCAGAGTTTGGTGATGCAGGCTTGGCCAATCGCATGCTGACCGTTTTAGCACGGCACAGGATATCACCGGACCGCATTGAGCTTGAGATTACCGAGTCGATGGCAATGTCTCAATTTGAAGCCACCCACGACCAAATGCTGCGCCTATGCGAAGCTGGATTTCGCGTGGCAATTGATGACTTTGGCACAGGATACTCAAACTTCTCGCAGCTTGCCCGCTTGCCCTTCTCTGCCGTCAAGCTTGATCAATCTTTGATCGAAAACGTGGAACGCGACAATCGCTCAATGACCATCGTTCGCGGTATGATTGCTATGGCAAAAGACTTGGGACTCTCAACTGTTGCAGAGGGCATAGAAAGACCAGGGCAAATCGATGTCTTGCGTGAACTGGGTTGTGATGAGCTTCAAGGCTTTGCACTTGCCAAACCTATGAACCGAGAAGAGCTGCTAAACTTTGTAAGGTCGGCCGATCACCACAGCAAACTGTTCGGCTTGCTAGCTGATTGATGCGGCCTGTTGCGGTCGCATTTGTCCGCACACATCCATTGCCGCATGTGACGACAAGTTGATTGCTTGCAAATACAGCTTTCAGGCGTGCGTACTGGGTAAGACAAGGCAGACAATCATCGCCCCAGCGATGCAAAAATCAGTCGCCTTCAAATTCCATCAGCGCATGCACGGGCACGCCAAGTGCGTTGATTTTTTTAGCCCCACCAAGATCAGGCAGGTCGATAATGAAACAGGCAGCCACAACATCAGCGCCGATGGACTGAAGGAGCTTGATCGCAGCCTCAGCAGTACCGCCTGTGGCCACAAGATCATCCACCACCACAACCTTTTCACCTGGTGCAATGGCGTCCTTGTGCATCTCCATTTCATCGATGCCATATTCCAGGCTGTAGGCGATGCGCACCGTATCGTGCGGCAACTTGCCCTTCTTGCGGATCGGCACAAAGCCAGAGGAAATCTGGTGAGCCACTGCGCCACCCAGGATAAAACCGCGTGCCTCTATCCCTGCCACTTTATCGATCTTCATGCCCGCATAGGGCTGGACCAATTGATCTACAGCGCGGCGAAACGCACGCGCATCCCCTAGAAGCGTGGTGATATCGCGAAACTGAATGCCCGGTTTGGGGTAATCAACAATCGTACGGATAGCCGACTCTAAGGTCGGGTCAGGTTGGATAGCCAAGGATGAACTCCAATGTTGGCAGCAGCAAACCGTATCACCCTAGTCGCAGGCACCAAGGCTGGAAAGACGTACGATGCAATGGCAACAACTAATGCTTGCCCAACGCACAAAAAAGCCGCCCACTGGCAGAACCAGGGGCGGCTTAAAAATTTAAGCGTGGACCTTAGTGGTCAACGCCGCTCCAAACTTTACGTTTGGTGGCATAAACCAGCCCACCAAAAATAAGCAGGAAGGCCATAACGCGGAAGCCCATTTCTTTGCGTTGGTTGAGGTGCGGCTCAGCGGCCCACATCATAAACGCGGCAACATCTTGGCTGTACTGGCTGATCGTTTCTGGTGAACCATCCTGATAGGCATGCATGCCATCCCAAAGAGGTTGCGCCATAGCGATATATTCACCCGCCACAAAGTAAGGATTGTAGTTACCAAACTCACCTTCTGGGTTCACGTGCTCAGCATCGTAACCAGTTAGCAGTGAATAGATATAATCCGGGCCATTTTCAGCGTAACCGGTGAAGATATCAAACACGAAGTTCGGGAACCCACGCTTTGGCGCACGCGCCTTAGCAAGCAGCGAAAAGTCTGGTGGGTAGGCCCCCATCGCAGCAACCGCAGCTTCACGGTTAGGGAATGGTGGCGGGAAACGATCCGACAGACGCGCCTCACGCTCAAACATTTCGCCAAACGTATCGGGACCATCTTCAACGAAATAATTCACTGCGATGGCGCGCGCTTCTTCTTCAGAAAACTCTGGGCCACCTGGCTCCATCAGGTTGCGGAACGCAACCCGACCGAGAGCATGACAAGCCGAGCAATTTTCTGAATAGACCTGGAAACCGCGCTGCAACTGAGCGGTGTCATAGGTGCCAAAAATGCCAGCAAACGACCAATCCTGCATGCGCGGAGGTTTGCTTTCGCCAGCGGCAAGGGCGCCAGTGGCGGGGATGACGGCCACAAGGGTGGCCATCATCATAGTTTTGAGAGAACGGCCTGAAAAGAAAGCCATGGAACACTGTCTCCTGTTGGCAAATGTGCCGTTTAGCCTTTGGTTTCTGGTGCAGCGGCTGCGCCTGCAGGCTGACCGGAACCAGATGCGATGCTTTTGCCGTTTTTCTTCAACACAGCTTCTGTAATTGAAGCTGGTAGAGGCTTGGGTGTTTCGAAAAGACCAAGCACCGGCAAAATGATGAGGAAGTAGGCAAAGTAGTACACGGTGCCGATCTGCATGGCGGGTACATACCAACCTTCAGCAGGCTTGGAACCCAGCCACCCCAGCCACACAGCGTTAATGGCAAACAGCCAGAACGCCGCCTTGAACCACACCGAACGGAACGCGCCGGAGCGCACTTTCGAGGTGTCGAGCCATGGCAGGAAGAACAGAACCACAATCGCGCCAAACATCAGCAACACACCGCCCAGCGCCGAAGGCACAGCACGAAGGATCGCGTAGAACGTAAGGAAGTACCACTCCGGCACAATGTGCGAAGGCGTTACCAGTGGGTTCGCTTCAATGTAATTGTCCGCGTGGCCCAGATAATTGGGCAGGAAGAACAAAAAGTAGGCAAACAGAGCAAAGAACACCACCATCGCGAACAGGTCTTTCACTGTCGCATAAGGGGTGAAGGGCAGCGTGTCAGACTTCTGCTTCACTTCCACACCTGTTGGGTTGGTCTGCCCCGTCACATGCAAAGCCCACACGTGCAGGATAACCACGCCAAGGATCATAAATGGCAACAGGTAATGAAGCGAGAAGAAGCGGTTGAGCGTCGGGTTATCGACGGCAAAGCCACCCCATAACCATTGCACCAACGTGTCACCAACAATTGGGAACACGGAGAAGAAGTTAGTGATCACCGTCGCGCCCCAAAAGGACATCTGACCCCACACAAGCACGTAGCCCATGAATGCAGCGGCCATCATCAGCAAGAAGATGACAACGCCAAGGATCCAAAGAACCTCACGTGGCTCTTTGTATGAACCGTAATACAGGCCCCTGAAGATGTGCAGGTAAACCGCGACAAAGAACATCGACGCGCCAACCGCATGCATATAGCGCAACAACCAACCATAGTTCACATCACGCATGATGTGCTCAACGGAGGAAAACGCCATATCGGCATGTGGTGTGTAGTGCACGACCAGCACGATGCCGGTGATGATCTGCGACACCAGCATAATCATAAGGATGCCACCAAAGGTGTACATGTAGTTGAGGTTCCGCGGAATTGGGAACTCAACAAACTGACCGTGCATCATCCGCACGATAGGCAAGCGCGCATCGAGCCAACGCTCGACACCACTTTTTGGGACATAGGTTGAAGGTCCAGCCATCAAGGGGTCTCCTAATAACCTTTAATTCGAAAGGATTGCTTGGCTTAGCCGATACGGATTGTTGTGTCGGAAATGAATTCGTACTGCGGGATTGGCAGATTCTCTGGTGCCGGGCCACGCCGGATACGGCCAGCCGTATCGTAGTGCGAACCGTGGCATGGGCAGAACCAGCCGCCAAAATCGCCCGCTTCAGAAAGCGGAATACAACCAAGGTGCGTACACACACCCAGCATCAAAATAAGCGCCGGATTTTCGGCCACCGAACGCGCTTCATTGGTCGCAGTGGCTTCTGGATCAATGTCCAGGCGCCCAGCAGGATCTGGAAGGTCAGCAACTTCCACTGCATCAGCAGCAGCCACTTCTTCCTCTGTGCGGTAGCGGATAAACACCGGTTTGCCGCGCCACATAACCGAAACCTGATCACCTGGCTGCATCGAGCCGATATCAATTTCACTCGTTGAAAGAGCTAGCGCCGAGGCATCTGGATTCATCTGGTGGATAAATGGCCATGCCAAGCCACCAACACCAACGGCGCCCATGGCGGCGGTAGCAATGAATAGAAAGTCGCGCCGTGTTGGCTCGTCTTGTGTCCCGTCTTGGGTCTCAGCTGGGGTCGACACGTTTGTCATCCTTTGTAGCAAAAATCTAATTGGCTTGGCGGCCGAAGCAGCCCTGCACGCAATATCCCATATACGTATTAGATGCCTGCGATATACTTAACCTGTCACGATTTAACAGGCAGGCATTTCGCCGCATTGGAAACATTCTAGTCTGGCGCAGCACATAGCGTTAGCGCTTACAGCTTGTCCACTAGCCGATTGATGGCCTACCTTGTCTTCCACATCATACTAGCGCTCATTCATAAATCACATAAGCTCTGCGTTTGGGCTCGCCGCGTGCGCACTCCTGTGTAAATTGGAGGAGCATAGCAATTTAACAAGTAGGTGGCCTGTTTCGTGGTTTCCCTGGCGCTTTTTCAACCCGAAATACCGGCCAACACAGGAGCACTGATGCGGTTATCAGCCTGCTTGGACGTGCCGTTACACATAATAGGGCCCATTGCCTTCTCGCTTGACGATAAATCGCTTCGACGAGCTGGCATGGATTATCGCGACAAATCACAGACGCATATTCATGTGAATTACGACGCTTTCACCGAATCGCTTGCATGGAACACAGCACGGCTGGTGCTCATGTCCACCAAAGCCACCCGATCCTATCTTGATTTTGATTTTTGCCACGATGACATCATTATGATGGGCCAGGAGAGTGCAGGTGCACCAGATTGGCTGCATCAGCGTGCTGACAACCGGGTCACCATACCGATGGCGGCGCAGGCCCGCTCTATCAATATGGCCATGTCCGCCAGCCTTGCTTTGGGCGAAGCGCTGCGCCAAACCGACAGCTTCCCAAAACTTCCCGCCGATAAGGGCTCAGAATGACCGACTTCAAACCCGTCTTCACACCGGACCTGCTTAAACCAGGCCTGCCCGATGATATCGAAGCTAAAAAAGAAACCGCGCGGGCCTGGTTTGCCCAATTACGCGACCAGATTGTTGGCGCCTTTGAGCGGATCGAAGAAGAAGCCGATGGTAAACCCGGCACGGATGGCCATGATATTGGGCGTTTTCAACTGATACCCCATGAGCGCACAAACCACGATGGTACGCCCGGCGGAGGCGGCACGATGGGCCTGATGAAGGGCCGTGTGTTCGAGAAGGTTGGTGTGCATATTTCCACAGTGCACGGCACGTTCGCCCCAGCGTTTCAAAAGCAAATACCTGGTGCAGCTGAAGACCCCAACTTCTGGGCAGCTGGCATTTCGCTCATTGCCCATATGCGCAACCCCAACATTCCAGCTGTGCACATGAACACCCGCATGGTGGTAACCACCCGCCAATGGTTTGGCGGCGGGGCAGACCTGACACCTGTGCTGATGGCGCGACGCACGCAGGAAGACCCTGATACGATAGCCTTCCATGAAGCCATGGAGCGCGCCTGTGAGGGTCACGGCCAAGCCAACTATCCAGCCTTTAAAGATTGGTGCGAGGACTATTTTTACCTGCCGCACCGCAATGAAGCGCGCGGCATTGGCGGCATCTTTTACGACTATCTGAACTCTGGAAACTGGGACGCAGATCTGGCCCTCACCCAATCTGTTGGGCGCGGTTTTGCTGACATATACCCCAAGCTTGTGCGCGAGAATTGGGACACGCCCTTTACACCAGAGCAGCGCGAAGAGCAGCTAATCCGCCGTGGCCGCTATGTGGAGTTCAATCTGCTCTATGATCGTGGCACAATTTTTGGATTGAAGACCGGCGGCAATGTGGATGCCATTCTCTCATCCATGCCGCCTGAGGTGAAGTTTCCTTAAACCCAACTAAGTTTTCAGCACGTCCAACAAGTGTTCGCGAGTCATTTCAAAATCTGATGCGACCCACGCGCCTTCCATGATTTTCAACGCCTCGCCCAGCGTAGGGCCAGCCTGGATTCCGCGAGCCAAGAGATCTTTGCCAGTTACAGGTAGGTTTGGCTTGGTCCATGTATCTGCCAAATTCCAGTGGCGTGCCACACGATCAGCATAACCACCAGGCAATGGAAGCTCTGGATTAACATCAAGGCCATCTGATGCCTGCAGGATCAGAAGGTCGCGCACAACCCGCTCGCCATGCTCATAAACGGCAGCGCGCAGAGCTTGTGGGCTATCAATGGCCAACGTATCGAGCTGGCCGCTTACCTGCATAGCATCCACCAGCCTATCGTGTTCGGCATTGGAGAGTTTTAGCCGGTCCGCCAGCTCCCTCGCCCGCTCTCCATTGCCAGGCGGCAAAAGCGCCATGAGCCGCAATAGCGGATCAGCGTGCACACCAGTTGCCTCTTCCATCCGCATGAAGCGGGCAAAGCCATCCATATGGCCGCTTTCAGGCAACACAGCCTGGTAGACGCCGGTTTGACGCATCCATAACAGCGAACGCGTGACGTGCGGTGCGGCGAGCGTCTTTTTTAGCTCAGACCAAACCCGTTCGACCGAAAGTTTTGCAAGCCCGGCTTTGTTGGCAACAATCGCTTTGATTGCATCACGATCTGGCGAGCCATGGCCATACCAGCCATAGAAGCGAAAATAGCGAAGCGTGCGCAGATAATCTTCACGGATACGGTCGCTGGCGTCACCAATGAAGCGCACACGGCGTGCCTCCAGGTCAGCCATTCCACCAACAGGATCGCTCAGCACGCCATCGCGCCCCAGATAAAGCGCGTTCATCGTGAAATCACGGCGGGCCGCATCCTCATCAAGCGCGCGCGTGAAGGCAACAACCGCCCGGCGGCCATCGGTTTCCACATCACGGCGCAGTGTTGTCACCTCAATAGGCACACCATCGCTCACCACTGTAATGGTGCCATGCTCTAGCCCGGTAGGAATGGCTTTAAGGCCAGCAGCCTGCGCCCGCTCCATCACTTGTTCTGGAAGGGCCTGGGTAGCGACATCAAGATCGCTGATCGGCGCACCCAAAAGCGCATTGCGCACGCACCCACCAACAAGCCATGCCTCATCGCCGTTCTGAGCGACAGCACCAAAAACCGCCCCAAGGCCGGGTCGATTTAGCAGGGCTTTGAGAACTGCGGTCATTCCACCGGTTCAACCGTGCGGCCGGGAACAATTTCGCCGTTCTCAAATCGCGCTGGTTCGTATTGGCCGGTGGTTCCACCGGTTTCAAATTGTGCAAGCGTGATCATAGCGACCAACACCAGCGCCACGCCGGAACCCAAAAGCCAATAAAATGGCAAGTCGGATCGCTTACCGCGAACCGTGGACCACAAAAGATAAAGTGCAAACGGCACAAGGAAGAGAGCAAGATTAATAACAGCGATGCGAAGCACGCGGACGCTCCTGAACTAGCGGTGAAGATTGCGATCAATCCAAATGATTGATCAGTCTTTCTGACATGTGATGCACAATGCCCGCTGTTAAACCCCAGATCGCATGTTTTTCATACCGATAGGTGTAGAAGTAGCGCTCCTTGCCTTCAAACACACGGCTTGTGCGCTGCGCATTGCCGGGGTTCAGCAAAAAACGCAACGGCACCTGAAAGATGGTTTCCACCTCAGCAGGGCTGGGCGTGAGCGGCGGCACACCATCCAATGCGCCAACAACGGGATAAACACGATAGCCAGTGCGCGAGGCATAGCTGGGCAAAAAGCCCTGCACGTCCACACGGGATGGCGGCAGTGCCACCTCTTCCATTGCCTCTCGCAAAGCTGTTTGGTGGGGAACCTCGCCTGGATCAACGCGCCCGCCAGGAAACGCGATCTGCCCGGCATGGGAACTTAAGTTCGCGGTGCGCACGGTTAGCGTCACCTCTGGCGCCTTGGCGGCCATATTCACAGCCACAAGAACGGCAGCGGGCTTCAAGCCGCCCTTTGGCTGGATCGTCGCAAAATCGGGGTTGAGAATATGATCACCTGATCCATCGGTGATTTTCCCATCCGGCGACACGCTCGGCTCTTGCTGGCTAAGTGAGGCGAAAAACGCCGCCGCAAGATCATGCTCTCCCAGCTCAGCCAGGCGCTGCGAAGCGTGTTGGGTATCTAAAGATTGGTGGTCCAGCACAGGCACCTCAGCCAAGCGCCCTGCAATGTGGGCTAGTCGTTCATGCCCTCAGGCATAACAGAAAAACGACAAGCCCCAGAACGAAGTAGTGGCTCCTCACCGTCAAAATCCACAAACCGCGCATCATTGACAAGATCCATGGTTGTCGACCGGTTGAGCAACGCTTCGATACGGCCGCGCACCAGCACATAGGGCTTCAGGCCATCGCTGCCAACCTCAAGGGCAAAGCGCACAGGGTGGTCAGCGTCCACCTCAACCACATCACCCATGCTTGTGCGCAAAACCAACACATCGCCATCTGGCGTGGATTTAGCAGCATAATCCACCGCCAAAAGTGGTGCGTCATCAACTGTTATTGCAAGCTTTTCTTTCGGCGTCACCAGATAGGTAATGCCATCCTCGTCCTTGCGCAAAAGCGATGAGAAAAGCTTGGCAAGCCTGGTGCGGTGGATCGCACCACCTTGATGATACCATGTACCATCGGCAGCGATGCGAATATCAATTGCCCCACAAAGCGGTGGGTTCCAACGCTCCACAGGCGGAGATCGCTTACCCGACCCAGCGGCATACAACAGCGCTTCAAAGGCTGTAGGCACCTCAGATTGAGGCGTATCGCGAGGCAAAGGGTCGGCCGATGAGTTCATTGTGGTGTTTCCATACTGCCTTATCGCCCTACCTTTTCACCAGAAGGTGAGCGCAGAAATTGTGTTTTGTCTTGCGCAAGCTGCACAGATTGCGCAGCCTTACATGTGGGTGCTTTTCGCGCCCTTCTATGACACATCTCAATCCTTGGCCTAAAAGCCGCCACCAACGGCTCGCAAAAGCACATTATTGTACATCCCATTCTGTCAGGGTTTTCATACCCTGGCATCCGTGATCCCCGCAGGAGCAAGCCTTGCAAGATACCAAATCCGCCGATGATCTAGCGCAGGTCGCCACCCAAACCGCTGAAAAGCTGGCCCTTGCCCGCGATACCATCGGGCACACCATTTTGGGCCAAGAGACAGTGATTGAGAACACGCTGGTCGGCCTGCTATGCGGTGGCCATGTGCTGCTGGTGGGTTTGCCAGGCCTTGCCAAAACCAAACTGGTGGAAACACTCGGCACGGTGCTCAGCCTGGGTGCGCGGCGCGTGCAGTTCACGCCAGACCTTTTGCCGTCAGACATTCTGGGCGCAGAAGTGCTAGAAGAAAGCGCCAGCGGATCGCGCGCCTTTCGGTTCATTGAAGGGCCAGTGTTCAGCCAGCTTTTGATGGCCGATGAGATCAACCGCGCCAGTCCACGCACCCAAAGTGCCCTGCTGCAAGCCATGCAGGAGCACCACGTGACAGTGGCAGGCACACGCCACGACCTGCCAAGCCCGTTCCATGTGCTGGCCACGCAAAACCCGATCGAGCAGGAGGGCACCTACCCCCTGCCCGAAGCGCAACTGGATCGGTTCTTGCTCGAAATTGAAATCGGTTTCCCTGATCGCGAAGCTGAACGCGCCATGCTGAAACTGACCACAGGTCAAGCCGAAGCCACACCCAAAGCGATTTTGACCCCAGAAGAGCTGATCGCGGCGCAGCAGTTGGTGCGATCCATGCCAGTGGGCGAGCAAGTGGCCGAAGCAATCTTGGACATTGTGCGTGGTGCCCGCCCTGGCGCAGAGGCACACCCGGTTGTTGGCGATCATTTGGATTGGGGGCCAGGACCAAGGGCCAGCCAAGCACTCATGTTGGCCACACGTGCCCGAGCGCTCCTGCATGGACGCTTTGCACCTTCCAAAGATGATGTGGCGGCGCTGGCAGAGCCTATCCTGCGTCACCGTATGGCCCTTACCTACGCGGCCCGTGCCGAAGGCGTAACGCGACGGGATTTGGTGACAAAGCTGGTTGAGGCGCTTTTGTGATCAACTGGCCGAAAGCCAACAAAGATGCGCTGAGCCTAGGTGAGCTTGCCCCGCTTGATACCCTGGAGTTGGGCACCAAACCGCGTGCGCTGGCGCAGGCAATGCCCGACCTGATGGTGGAGGCCAAAAACCTGGCCGCCACGCTGCTCTCTGGCCTGCATGGTCGCAAGCGTGCGGGGTTGGGCCAGAGCTTTTGGCAGTACCGACAATATGGCGCAGGCGATGCATCAAGCCGGATTGATTGGCGTCGGTCAGCACGCGGCGATGCGCTGTTTGTGCGCGAAATGGAATGGGAGAGCGCCCATACCGTGCGCCTATCGGTGGACATGTCCTCCTCCATGCGGTTCGCCTCACCAGACGCACGTGAACCCAAGCGTGACCGCGCCGTTATCATGGCGCTAGCTTTGGCATCCATGCTGACCAAGGGGGGTGAACGCGTCGGGCTAATTGGCGGCGAACGGCCAAAAATGGGCGAGGCTGCGGCGCGTACCATGGCGCTGGAACTCATCACGCGTGACACCGATAAATCGGGCAAGCACCGCTGGTGCGATATGACCGCGGTAAAGCCGCGCGAGGACGTGATTATCCTGTCCGATTTCCTATTTGATGAAGAAAGCCGCACCACGCTCGTCGATCAACTGGTGGCGCGTGGAGCACGTGCGCATCTGGTCCAGATCATTGATCCTGTTGAAGAGGCTTTTCCTTTCAAAGGGCGCATGCGCTTTCAGCCGCTCGATAAACGCTCAAGTGAAATCACAGCCGGGCGCGCAGAAACATGGCAGCAACCCTACCAGGCTATCTTCAAAGCGTTCACGCACGAGCTTCGCCAAATTGCGCGGGCACGTGGCTGGAGCCACACGCTGTCTCATACCGATCGACCCGCCGCCACGCCGCTTTTGAGCGTGCATGAAGCCTTAGCGCGCTCGCGAGACGGTTAAGATATGGGTGCGCTTAGTTTTCTTGCTCCATTGGCCCTTGTTGGGTTGCTTGTACTGCCAATCCTCTGGTGGTTGCTGCGCGCAACACCGCCACAGCCTGCAAGCATGCCTTTCCCGCCTCTCCGGCTGCTGGCCAAGCTGACCAAAACAGAACATACGCCGAATAAAACGCCGTGGTGGTTGCTGCTGCTGCGCATGGCTTTGATCACTTGTATCATTCTTGCGTTTGCAGGGCCTGTGTGGCGCGCTGCCGACCCAATTGCCCTGCCAGGCGATGAGGATACGCCACTGCTGCTGGTGATCGAGACCGACTGGGCAAGCGCATCAGGCTGGCAAGATCGCATGGCCAAGGCCGAGCGCCTGGTCGAGGCTGCACATACGGCGGACCGCCCCATTGGCGTGATTGCATTGCCACAGCCAAGTGCCTCACCGCCCCTGCCAGGAGACCGCGCGGCAGCTTTGGCAAGCCTTGCTAGCCTAGAGCCGCAGCCAATTGCGCTTGAAGACGAACACGCCGTGGACTTGCTCAACGCATTGCTGGCAAGTCAGGCATGGCAAGATGCGAGCCTGGTTTGGCTTGGTAGCGGCCTGGTGCGTGGCGAAACGCTCTCAGATTGGCGTGCGGCCCTTGGCTCCGACCATCCGTTCGCCTTGGCGCAAACCGCATCGCCATCACTCACTTTAAGCCTTGATGGAGGCGCTGATGGCCCTGCGGCGATTGTAACTGCCATTGATGGCGCGGCGGCACCCTTGCCTCGTCTTGTGGTTGCAAACGATATTTCCGGCAGGCAACTGGCATCAGCCTCGTTACTGGATGAGCAAGGCGAAATTGTAGAGCGGATTGCTTTCGATATTCCATTGGAATTGCGCAACGACATCGCGCGCATCGCCATCACCCCAACTGACCATGCAGGCCATGTAGTGCTGGTGGATGATCGCCTCGAACGCCGCCGTGTGGGCATTGTGGGTGGGGAAAGACGGGACCAAGCTCAGCCACTTTTGGCCGGCAGCACCTATGTTGAGCGGGCGCTTGGCCCCATCGCTGATATTGCTGTGCCACGCTCCGGCGATACCAGTGGCGAGATCGAAAGCCTGATTGAAGAAGGCGTGAGCGTCATAGTTTTGGTGGACGCGGCGAGCCTGTTGCCCGCCACCGTTTCGCTGCTGGAAGCCTGGATGGACGATGGTGGTGTGTTGGTACGCTTTGCCTCAACAAGCCTTATCCAATCCGGCGATGCATTGGTGCCGGTACCCTTGCGCGCGGTAGATCGCCAACTGGGCGGCGCGCTGACCTGGGAAGAGCCGCAGGCGATCGCCCCTTTTACTGCGCAAAGCCCGTTTTCAGGCCTCAGCATACCCCAGGATGTACGCATTGAGCGCCAAGTGCTCAGCGAACCTGGCGCTGCCCTGACATCACGCACCTTTGCCGAGCTAGAAGATGCGACGCCTCTGGTAACCGGGGTGCCAAGGGGTGACGGGCATCTGGTGTTGTTTCACATCACAGCTGATACAAGCTGGTCCAATCTGCCACTGTCAGGTCTCTTCATTGATATGTTGGATAGGCTGATCGCGCTTTCTGTTGCCGGGACAGGCACTGGCACAGCGGCCTCAACGGGTGAAGAAACAGCGCTTTCTGCACGCTCAACACTCAATGGTTTTGGCATTCTTGGCGCTCCGCCTGCTCATGTGGAAGGCCTGGTTGTGGGCGTACAGGTGGCAGAAGCTTCACTCGCCAACCCTCCGGGGTTTTATGGTTCAAGCAGTAGTCCACGCGCGCTAAATCTATTTGATGAGCCGCCAAATCTGGCTGCAGCGACAGCCGAAAGTCTGGCAGCTCAAAACATTGATTTGCTGGACATTGGGCTTGATGAGGCAACATCGCTACGGCCCATTCTGCTTGGGCTAGCTGCGCTTTTGGCTCTGCTTGATACAGCCGTTGCACTAGCGCTATCGGGCACGCTGGCAGGCCTTACTGGCACACGCCGTATGGCATCCGTGGCACTGTTATGCGGTGCGGCAGTGATCCTGTCGCCTTTTTCGGCAAACCAAGCCCATGCTCAGTCAAGCGATCAAAGCCCATCTGATTTTAGCCGACTGATCGCAGCAGCCAATTCCACCAGGCTTGCCTTCGTAATCACTGGCGATGGTGATATCGATCAGCGCTCACGCGAGGGCTTGCGGGGCCTTTCACGCATTCTCACACAGCGCACCGCCTTTGAACCCGGCGAGCCGATGGCCATTGACCCAGGCGTTGATGAGCTATCCTTCTTCCCGCTGATCTACTGGCCCATGCCCAACGCGCCCATTGCGGTATCAGACCAGGTGATCAGCCGCATCGACGCCTACATGAACAATGGCGGCAGCATCCTTTTTGATACGAGAGATGAGGCGATCAATTTCGCCTCCAATTCTATCAGCCCACAAACAGCCAATCTGCGCGCCTTGCTGGCCGCACTGGACATTCCACCACTGGAACCGGTGCCCAACGATCATGTGCTCACAAAGAGCTTTTATCTGCTAGAGAGTTTTCCGGGGCGCTTTGCCACCGGCCCACTTTGGGTGGAAGCCTTGCCCGATGATGCGCAAAATTTGGACCGCCCTGCACGTGGCGGTGATGGCGTGAGCCCGCTCATGATTACCGGCAACGACTTTGCGTCCGCCTGGGCGCTGTCTGCTGATGGGCGCCCGCTCTATGCCACATCGCCGCCTGACCCAAGACAGCGCGAATTTGCCTACCGCACCGGCATTAATATCGGCATGTATGTGATGACCGGAAACTACAAGGCTGACCAGGTTCATATACCTGCGCTGCTGGAACGGCTGGTGCAATGACCGATTGGAGCCTGCTGTTCAACCCGCTGATCCCGCTATGGCTGATCGGTGTTCTGGCGCTGATTGGCCTTGCGCTGATTGGTCTTTATCTTTGGCGTGGGCGGCGAGGCGCATGGTTGCGTGCAGCCGCTATAACGCTTGTGTTGACCACATTGGCTGACCCTTCAGTACGCCTGGAAGAGCGTGAACGCCTGCCCACCGTGGTGGCGCTGGTGAGTGATGAGAGCGCGAGCCAATCCATAGGAGATCGAGGTGCACTGACGGCGCAGATTGCACAGGCACTAAGGCCGGAACTGGAAGGCTTAGGTGCAGTCGAGGTGCGTGAAATCGCGCTCACCACCGACCCAGAGAATGGCACCCGAGCCATTGATCCCATTCAGGCAGCACTTGCCGATGTACCCAGCGAACGACTTGGCGCGGTCATCATGCTGACCGATGGGCAGATCGTTGACGCACCACCCAATGGCATAGCGCCAGTGACCACTCAAAGCGGCGCGCCAGTGCATGCACTGATCACCGGCCACGCAGGCGAAAGTGACCGCCGTATTGAGCTGACGCAGGTGCCGCGCTTCGCACTGATTGACCGGCGCGAGACGGTTCAGTTCACGGTGATTGAAGATGGCGCGCCTTTGGTGCCAGGATCCCAACCGACGGTAAACCTAACGCTGTTGCGCAACAGCATTGTACTGGCCGAAGCGGCTGTTCCCATCGGCGTTCCGGTGGATGTGCCACTGCAAGTGGATCGTGCGGGCGACAACTTGTTTGAAATCCGCATTGAATCGGTGGACGGCGAGCTAACCGACCTTAACAACCAGGCTGTGTTCTCGGTTGAAGGTGTGCGCGATACGCTGCGTGTTCTGTTGGTTTCCGGCGAACCGCACGCGGGCGAGCGCACATGGCGCAACTTGCTGAAATCTGACCCATCGGTGGATCTGGTACACTTCACCATTTTGCGCCCACCTGAAAAGCAAGATGGAACGCCGATCAGTGAGCTTTCACTCATTGCTTTTCCAACACGCGAACTGTTCGTTGATCGGATCAATGATTTTGATCTCATTATCCTGGATCGCTACCAGCGCCGCAGCGTGCTGCCGCTGGTCTATTTTGATAATATTGCCAATTATGTGCGCCGCGGTGGTGCCTTGCTGGTGGCCGCGGGCCCCGAATTTGCCGATGAAACCAGCATTGCATTCACCGCTCTGGCCGATATTTTGCCCGCCTACCCCACAGGCTCAATTGCCGAAGAACCGTTTCGCCCTTCTGTGACCGACATTGGCCGCCGCCACCCTATAACGCGTGGTTTAACTGGCGATGTTTCAGCCCAGGACAATGACAATAGCGAGCCGAGCTGGGCGCGCTGGTTCCGGATTATCCAGGCAGAGGCCAACACAGCAAGCACGGTGGCAATGAGCGCTCCGCAAACAAGCTCCATGCCTGGGGCACCGCTGCTCGCGCTAGACCGAATTGGCGAAGGGCGCATCGCGCTGCTGCTTTCTGACCATGTTTGGCTTTGGGCGCGCAATTTTGAAGGTGGCGGGCCACATGTGCAGCTCTTGCGGCGTATGGCGCATTGGCTGATGCGCGAACCAGACCTGGAAGACGAAACACTGAACGCACGCATTGTTGGCGAGCGCCTGGTGGTTGAGCGTCGCACACTGGGAGAAAGCGTTGATGCTGTGCGCATCACAGCGCCCGATGGCGCAAACTCTGTGCAGGAACCAGAGGCGCAGGGCGATGGCCTGTATCGCGCCAGTATTCTGGCCGATCAGATCGGGCTTTGGCGGATTACCGATGGCATATTGAGCACCCTTGCCCATGTAGGCCCGCCCAACCCGGTTGAACTGCAAAATGTGGTCTCAACAATGGAACCTTTAACACCGTTGGTTGAAGCCAGTAATGGCACCATCGCCAGGCTTCGTGACGCACCAGATGATGAGGTCAGCACTCCCCGCATACGTATGGTGGGTGAAAACGCACGCGCATCTGGCAATGGATGGATTGGCGTACGCCGAACAGAAGCCAGCGTTCTGGTGGGTGCACGCCAGCAGCCCCTTTCGCTTGGGTTATGGGCCTTACTACCGGCCCTAGCGCTGTGGGGCGCAGCTTGGTGGCGCGAGGGACGCTAGAGGCGTTGTTAAAGAACACCCTCGACCACGCCATGAAGATTGGTTTGGAAAGCTGAATTGCCAGCAACCAACAGCCGTGATGGATCGACAGGGCCTGGCATTTGCACCGAACCAAATGGTACCACGGCAAAACCAGCTGGCGCATAATACGCAAGGTCGCCAACCAACAATACAAAAGGCTCCTTGGCAGCAAAGGTGGCTTTAACAGCGCTTTGCAACAGCGCTTTGCCAACGCCTAAGTCTCGCTTGTCCTGCAACACCGCCAGCGGCCCAAGTAGAACACCACGCTGACCACCAACAACAATGCGCGACATAGACACAGCACCAATCAGCGCGCCTTCCTGACGGGCGACCAACGATAACCCAAGCAGAGGAGCTGCCCGTTCACGCAGGCGAAACGCCGTGCGGGCAAACCGGCCAGGCCCGAACACAGCTTCATGAAGGCCAAGCACGGCGGCATGATCAGCAGCCGACATAGCGGAAAAAGTAATGTTACTGG
Source organism: Devosiaceae bacterium (assembly GCA_045105395.1). Classification (GTDB taxonomy): domain Bacteria; phylum Pseudomonadota; class Alphaproteobacteria; order Rhizobiales; family MH13; genus MH13. Next base: position 24,084 of record JBGCDM010000018.1, read on the forward strand.
GCACCATTACGGTGCCAGCAGGCAAAGACGGATTGGACATGGAAATATCTCGAACAGGCAAATGGGCACACAGACGGCGAATTCTATCGTCGTGTGCGTCGTCGCAAAAAATGGTGCCTATGCATGTTCATGGCGTCGCAGCTAGCACGTCATTTAGCGTTGAGCAATGGCGATAAAGATCCTGGTGCGCAGCACTGTTCAATTTTTTATGACACTGCGTGCGCCACTCATCAGCTATCCAGAACCATTGCTTAGCCCTATGTCTGGGTACAAGAAAACAGAGGATGGAAACTATGGGCTTACTGGTTGATGGGGTGTGGCACGACACCTGGTACGATACGAAAAAATCAGGCGGCAAATTTGTTCGCTCTGCATCGCAGTTTCGTAACTGGATTACCGCTGATGGCAGCGCAGGCCCTTCAGGCAAGGGTGGTTTCAAAGCCGAAGCTGGCCGCTATCACCTCTACGTTTCGCTAGCCTGCCCCTGGGCCCACCGCGCGCTGGTTTTCCGAGCGCTGAAGGGCTTGGAAGATATGATCAGCGTCGATGTGGTTTCACCCTATATGCACGACAAGGGCTGGGTGTTTGATGCCAGCCAGCCCGGCGCCACATCTGATCGGCTGTTTGGCTTTGAGATGATGCACCAAGTCTACACCAAGGCCGACCCCAACTATTCAGGCCGCGTAACGGTGCCAGTGCTGTGGGACAAACAACAGGGCACCATAGTCTCCAATGAATCTTCAGAAATTATCCGCATGCTCAACTCAGCCTTCGATGAGGTTGGCGCGGTACCAGGCGACTTTTATCCGCAGGCGCATCATCAAGAGATCGATGCGATCAACGAGCGCATCTACCACGCCGTGAACAATGGCGTTTACAAATCTGGCTTCGCCACGCAGCAAGATGCCTATGAAGAAGCGGTCGGCGAGCTTTTCACCGTGCTTGATGAACTTGAAGACCGGCTCTCCACCAACCGCTATTTGGTTGGCTATCAAATCACAGAGGCCGATTGGCGACTGTTCACAACGCTTGTGCGGTTTGATCCAGTGTATGTTGGTCACTTCAAATGCAACATCCGTCGCATTGCCGACTATCCAAACCTTTCAGGCTATTTGCGTGAGCTTTACCAAGTGCCTGGCGTGGCCAGTACGGTCGATATGTTCCATATCAAGGATCACTATTATGCTAGCCATGAGAGCATCAACCCGACGCGCATCGTGCCCAAAGGTCCTGACCTTAATCTGGATGCGCCACACGGTCGTGATGGCGTAAAAGCCGCAGCCTAACTAGCTCCAATAGGCAGAAACAGCCTCGCCCGCCTGCCATTCCGCAAGGCGGGCGCGCGTGCCCTTGGTGGTGCCTTCAGGCAGGTTATCCAGGGAGAAGAAACCAATTTCTTCAATCTCAAACGATGGTTTGATGTCGCGAACTTTGCTTATCGAGTTGGCAACATAAACAGCCACATGGTCGCCCTTCCACTGGTTGTGATTGTAGGCCAGGCCGAGCAATTTAAGCTCACCGTCCACTTGGTAGCCGGTCTCCTCCAGCACTTCGCGACGCGCAGCCCGATCCATCGTTTCACGATAGTCCACACCGCCACCGGGCACATGCCAACCCGGCGTGTAGCCATGGCGCACCATCAGAACATGACCATCACTGTTGATGGCGATCACACGCACGCCAATCGTCATGCCACGCTGAAACAGCATAATACGCGACCAAATCCAGCGGCGAATAGCTTTAAAAAAACTGATTTTTTCTAGCAAAGAGGCCCCCCTTGAAACGGTGAAAAAAGTGTGACGAACCGCATGCGCCTGTCGCATGGCTGGTGCGCGTCGATGACTGTTGTGCCGCTGATCGCCCCACGTTAGGGCCAGCCATCGGCTACCGATCTAGCGTGTAGCGTTTCCCCCCATATCTGCAAGGTTATCACTCATGTTCTCACTTTTTTGGAAAGCCCTCACCTCCGGCCCCTTCACCCCTCGGCAGGCCTCCATGGACTGGTCCCAGCCTGGCACGTCAGCCGCTCGCGACCTGATGCCTTGGTAATGTAAGAGAAGCATCAACACCCCTTGCGCGCGCGATGAGAATGACCATTGTGCGCGCAGCATGACCTTCCGTATCGCACACATCTCTGATTGCCATTTGGGCCCGCTGCCGCAAGCGCGGCGCCGCGAACTTGCCTCAAAACGCATCCTTGGCTACCTGAACTGGCAGCGTAACCGCGGCAAGGTTTTTGCACCTGCAATCACAGACACGCTTATCGCAGATTTGCAGGACCAATCGCCAAACCACATTGCGGTGACCGGTGATCTGGTGAACATAGGGCTGGAACAAGAGTTCGAGAACGCCGGTCGCTTTCTTGCCAGCCTTGGAAATGCAGCCGATGTCACGGCAATACCCGGCAACCATGATGCTTATGTGCCAGGTGCTTTGGATCGCTTCGATCTGCATTGCGCGCCCAACCTAACCTCTGACAACACACCCGAAACCGCGCCAAATCCTTACCCGGTGGTTCGACAACGCGGACCTGCCACAATCATCGGACTATCGACCGCACGTGCCTCCGGGCCTTTTATGGCCACCGGCGCGGTTGATCGACGGCAGCGCGACCGCATGGCCGCAGAACTGAACAGTGCTGCGGGTATGTTTCGAATTGTGCTTATCCACCACCCTCCGTTTGAAAAAGCAGGCCCGCACTTTAAGCGCCTGGTTGGCGCAAAACGGGTGCGGGATATTTGGCAAGAGCATGGGGCAGAACTCATCCTGCATGGCCATACACATCTACCAACGCGCCGCAGCGTGCCCGGCCCGATGGGAGAAATACCAGTATTTGGGGTAGCCTCGTCAGCGCAGGGCATAAGCGGGCACAAGCCACCTGCCAGTTACACGCTGTTTGATATCGATGAAGCCGATGAGGGCTGGACCGTTACCGCCACGCGGCGCGGGTACGCGAACAGCCAAGACAAGGTGATGGAGCTAAGCCAGGAAACGTTCCAGGCCCCAAGACCTACCTAGCCAACAGTTCCAGCCGTAAGCCAAGCATACGTGAACAAGGCCGTCGCGGCACAGACGCCGCCAAGAACAAACAACCAAAACCCCGGCCAAAAACTGCGTCTGGGCGCTTCCGTTTCTGTATTAGGTGCTACAGAATCGTTCGTTGGCAGTGATCGAACAGGGGCAGCTCTAGCATCCACCAGGCCTTCGCGCTCAACGATCCGATCAGCGATGTAGTCGGCCACCTTATCGGCCATAGCCTCTCTATCAGAATGTTCGGCAATGATGTGCGGGCCATCGCGGCGCTGCCGCACCAAACGATACGCACCGGTTTCTGGATGCACATCCACAAAACTTAAGCCATCAATCGCAATTTGATCGCCCGACGTCGCAGCAACCAAATCAAAACGCCCAGCCTCACCATCCGGCAACTCATCAGCCATACTGCGCAGCTCATCGGCTAAAGCTTGCAACTGCCCTTCACCGACAGCCAGCGCATCGCGGGCCCGGCTTTGCTCACGCGCACGCGCACGGGTAAGCGCATCAGATAGGCGGCCTGCGCGGCTCACCATAGGTACAACATTGGGTGCATCATTTGACATGGGAAAAGCCTATCAAGCCAGACATCACGTGCCAAGCATATTGGCTGTGTAGCGTGCGATCATCGCTTCTTCATCGGTGGGCACGATAAGTATGCGCACTGTTGAACCGGTGGCTGAAACGTCACGCGCGTTGGTAGCGTTGGCTGCATCATCAATGGTTAGACCCAACCAGTTAAAACCATCGCAAACGCGCTTACGAATGGGAGCCGCATTCTCACCAATACCGCCGGTAAACACCAGTGCATCCAACCCACCAAGCACCGCCGTCATGCCGCCAAGTTCGCGGCGAATACGAAACACAAAATAGTTGATTGCTTCTTTGGCGTGGCGATCATCACTGGCCAAAAGCTCACGCATATCATTGCTGATGCCGGACATGCCTTTAAGGCCAGACTCTTTGTACAGCAGTTGGGACAAAGCGTCAGCGTCCATACCGTGCTCTTGCATCATGTAGAGCAGAACGCCGGGGTCGATTTGGCCGCAGCGCGTGCCCATAGGCAAGCCATCAAGTGCGGAAAAGCCCATGGTCGAACCGACACTTTTGCCAGCTTTCAACGCACACATGGAGGCGCCATTGCCTAGGTGGGCGATCACCACGCGGCCCTTTTTGAGTTCTGCAGGCAACACACCTGAAACATAATCATAGGAAAGCCCATGAAAGCCGTAACGCCGTACGCCCTCTGCGTAGTAGCGGTGAGGCAACGCAAATGTGTCGTTCACAAACGGGTGCGTGCGATGAAACGCGGTGTCAAAACACGCCACTTGCAAAGCGTCAGGAAAGGCAGCCTGTGCCTGCGCAATCCCTTCTAAATTATGCGGTTGGTGCAACGGCGCGAGCGGTGAGAGCTTTTCAAGCGATGCGAAGATATCAGCATCCAACACAATAGGTGCGGTGTGCTCCATGCCGCCATGCACAACGCGATGGCCAACAGTTAAGATGGTCTCAAAACCATCACACGCCTCGCACCAGGCAAGCACCGCAGCAAAGGCGCTGGACAATTCCCCAGGTGCCCCAACTGGCAGATATATCGCCGCCTCACCGGCCACCGGAGCCACGCGCACAATGTCAGGAGCACTGCCGCGATCAAACACACCGGTATAAAGCCGCTCTGGAACACCATCGCCAAGTGCAAACAGGCTGAACTTCAGGCTGGAGGAACCTGCGTTCAGCGTCAGCAGAGCATCGCTCATTGCTCAGCATTTCCTTTGAAGAGGTCCGCTTTGACAGGCTTACCAGTGCGCAACCATACATCGTAAAGGACAGCCAAGGCGCATGATGCGAGCCGCGCTTTATCATCATCTGCCCGGCTGGTGAGGATCACCGGAACACTCGCGCCTACCAGCAGACCGGCGGCCTCGGCGTGGGCCAGGAACGTTAACTCCTTGGCCAGCATGTTGCCCGCCTCAAGGTTGGGTGCAACCAGCACATTGGCGTGCCCTGCCACCAGCCCGCCAATACCTTTGGTGCGCGCCGCGCCCACATCCACCGCATTGTCCATCGCTAAGGGTCCATCGACGATCCCGCCAGTGATTTGCCCTCGGTCAGCCATCTTGGAAAGCACCGCCGCATCAATGGTGGAAGGTATGGCCGGGTTCACCGTTTCAACCGCGGAAAGGATGCCAACCTTGGGCACCTTGATGCCAATCGACAGCGCGATGTTGATCGCATTCTGCACAATATCGACCTTGGTTTTAAGGTCCGGTGTGATGTTGATAGCCGCATCGGTGATGATAATCGGCTGAGGGCGCCCCGGAACATCCATCACAAAAACATGGCTTATGCGCTTGCCGGTGCGTAGGCCACCATCAGACTTCACCACATGCTTTAGCAACCCATCGGTATGCATATGCCCCTTCATAATGGCAGCCACCCTGCCCTCATGCACCATAGCAACAGCGCGGGCAGCAGAGGCAGGTTCGTCCTCAATATCGATCAGTTCCAACCCATCGATCGAAGCGCCCAGGTCGCTAGCGGCTTTTTCAATCCGCGTTTTTGAACCCACCAAAATGGGCAGAATGAGCCCTTCGTCACGCGCGAGCAACGCACCACCCAGTGAATTGGGATCATCAGGTGCGACCACTGCTACATTTAGCGGATCAAGCGTTTGCGCCAGTTCCAACATTGCATCAAAATGCCGGTGCTTTTGCACCTGCAATTCCGGAACTTCGATATCCTTAAGATAAACCGGTTCAATGGGCGCTTTCACTTTTGCCTCACCCTCCACCAGAACCACGCCATCGGGACCGCTGACACGCGTTACCAACGTCACAGTGTGATCATCATCAAGGGCAGCAACAGTTACTTTGATGGAAAGGGTATCGCCAACGCGCGCGCGGCCGGAAAACGTGAGCGTCTGCGCAAGATAAAGGCTGCCCGGCCCTGGCAGGCTGTTGCCCAATACCGACGATATAAGAGACGCCAACCACATAGAGGGGGCGATCGGTGCATCGTCTTTGCCATCACCATCGGTATCGGTGGAGGGCAGATGAATAGGGTTCATGTTGCCAGATGCATGCGCAAACACGATCAAATCATTGGCAGTACACAGCCGTGCAACGGTCGCGCTTTGCCCAACACTGAGCGCCTCAAAAGGCGTGTTAGCGAGCGCAAGATTTGGGTCTTGGGGGGAGAGATTCATGATGTGTCCATTCTCAAGTCACGCCTACCTAACCGGTGGTGCATGACGCAGCCATGTCACATATCACAATCAAAGATCAGCGTTAGACCCCAAGTAAGCGGTAAGCGCTGGGTGGCTTGGTTTGCGCAGCATGGTTTCAGCATCACCGATGGCCGCTATGCCATCATCAAAAACGAAGGCCAAACGCTGACACAAAGCAAGCAGTTCTTCAGGCGCATGGGAAACAGTGATCATGGTCAGGCCGCGCTGGCGTTGCAGATCAGCAAGAAGAGCGGTGAAGTCTTGCCGCATGGATGGGCCAAGGGCGGCAAACGGTTCATCCAAAAGCAAAATGGGCTTGTCACGCACCAACGCCCGAGCCAATGCTACCCGCTGGGCTTCCCCACCGGATAGCCCCACCGGCTTGCGATCTTCAAAGCCCGCCAAACCAACCTGCGCAAGAGCTGCAGAAACCCGTGCCAGACCATCACCAGAGCGTCTAAATTTTGGCGAGATACCAAGACCAACATTGGTGGCCACATCCAGATGGTCAAAAAGATTGTTTGACTGAAACACCATCGTGATCGGACGCTGCGCCGGCTCACAGTGGGTGTGGTTATCCGATGCAAGCCAAACCTCGCCAGCATCAAGCTCCAGAAAGCCCGCGATGATTTGCAAGAGCGTGGATTTACCCGATCCACTTGGCCCAATCACGCCCAAGCTTTCACCTTGCTCGACCTTCAAATCAAAGGCAAAGGCGCGCTCTTCGCTAAACTGTTTGGCGGCTGCTTTAAGTTCAATCATCCCAAGACCTTGTGGCTGCGCTCAGCGAGCGCGATGAGCACAAACACAAAGGCGCCAAGCAAGAATGCCACGCCCGCAGCGTCAGAGGTGCGATAACTGCCCATGAGGTTGAGAATGAGCACCGGTAACGTGACCAAATCATAGGCGCCAAAGATCGCCGCTGCCCCAAGGTCACCAACGGAAAGTACAAGCGCAAAGGCAAGCGCTACGGCAAAGGGCTTGGCCAAAACCGGCGCATCAACGCGGAAGAAACGCTCTAGGCCACTGATCCCAAGGCTTTCGGCCAAGGCACTGTAGCGCCGCTCGCTAGCCTCAAAAGCCGGCCCCATAACCCGCAACACAAATGGCAACGCCATGAGTGCATTCACCAAAACCACTAGGCCGCCCGCAATCAACGTTTGTGCTGGCATGCCACGCAACATCAAAAACCAGCCAGCGCCCAAGACCAAGGGCGGCACAGCCAAAACCGCCGACCCAACCATGCCGTACGCAGCGTTGAAAAGACTGGCCGTTGTGCTGCGCGCTTTGAAACCGCGACTGCGCGCAACCAACAGGGCATAAGAAGAGGCTGTTGCAATGAACGCTGCAAGGCTTGCGATGGCCAAACTGGTGCCAATGGCCGACCAAAGCCTGGGCATGGCGATAAGTCTGCCCCAATCGGCCAGAAGGCCAGCAACGGTAAGCGCGATCAGTGGAACCACCAGAAAAAGCACGCCCAAAGCCAGCACCAGTAGCCCCCAAAACGGAACTGGCCGCTCGCGCCCATCAAGCGAGATGGTTTGCCCTGCCCGGTCACTTGGCGCGCCTCCCAGCGTGGAAAGCGCGAGCAGAACAGCACCCGCCAAAATTAACTGAACCAGCGTATAAAGCGCAGCCAAAGCCGGATCAAAATCAAACCGAAGCGCCTGATAAATCGCAACCTCAAAGGTTGAGGCCGAAGGCCCGCCACCAAGGGTCAAAACGATGGTGAAGGAACCGATGCACAGCATCATGATGAGGCCCGCCACCCCGGGAAGACTTGTTCGCAGCAATGGCCATTCCACTCGCCAAAAGCGGGTCCATCCGAACAGCCCCAGTTGATCGGCCAACCGAAAGGTCGTGGCAGGCTGTCTATCCAAATGGCTCAGCATCAACCGGGCGGCCAAAGGCAAATTGAAAAACACATGGGCGAGCAAAACGCCCTGCAGGCCAAATATATCCAGGCGCACATCAAAACCTAAGCTTTGCAATGCGCCAGAAACCAGCCCGCTTCGCCCCCAGATATCGAGCAAACCAAGCACAGCAACCAGCGGTGGTAGCGCCAGTGGCAAAGCCAACAACCGCACCAAAAACGACCGCCCAGCAAACGCTTGATACCGGTGAAGAACAATGGCCAGCGGCAAAGCGCCAAGCACTGATAGCAGCACCGAAAGCGTGGCCTGCAGGAAAGTGAAGGCCAGAATAGAGCGTGTGTAACGGCTGACCAATCGCTCAAAGGGTAGGCCGTCGCCCCCCACAAGAAACAGGGCAGCCAGCGCTGTTAAAATGAACGCACCAAACCCGGCCACCACAAGGAGGCCGGGTAAGGCAGATGATCTCACGCTCTGCGCCACCAAGGTTTTAGCGGCTCATGGCATCCAGCCACTCATCGATCCAACCAGAACGCTCATCGGCAACTGTTTGAGCGTCAATGGAAAGAACCTGAGTCGGCTCAACCAATCGCTCAAAAACACTGGGCAAAGGCTCTGATGGCGCGCGCACTGGCATCATCCAGTGGTTCACGGGCATAACGGCTTGTGCTTGCGCTGAGACCATAAACGCCAAAAACTCACGAGCCAGATCGATTTCTGGGGAGTCCTTGATTGCAGCGCCAACTTCGATCTGAATGTAATGGCCCTCATCAAAGGCAAGCGCTTGATAACGCTCCTCTTCTTCTACCAGCATGTGGTAGGCAGCAGAGGTTGTGTAACTCAGAACCATCGGCGTCTCGCCCGATGTGAAAAGCCCATAGGCCTCGCTCCAGCCTGGCGTCACAGTTAAGATACGGTCCGACAGCTTGGCCCATTGTTCGCCAGCCTCATCGCCATACACAGCCTTCATCCACAGCACCATGCCAAGCCCAGGCGTAGAGGTACGCGGATCCTGGATCACCAAGGGCTGATCCGCAGGGCCATCAATCAGCTCTGCCAAACTGGTTGGCGGGTTTTCCACGGCCTCGGCATCGTACATGACTGCAAAGTACCCAAAATCAAAGGGAACAAACGTATCGTCGGTCCAAGAAACCGGCATTTCCAAAGCGGACAGGTCAGCCTCATGCGGCGCCAACAAACCGGTATCTTTGGCGGCAACAATCAGGTTCTGATCGAGCCCAAGCACCAAATCAGCATCGGTGCTGTCGCCTTCAAATTGCAGGCGGTTCAAGACCGCCACACCATCGCCAGGTGCAACCCATTCAATGGTGCAGTCGCATTCTGCTTCAAACATTTCCTGCCAAACCGGGCCAAGGCCCCAATCGGCAACGAAACTGTCATAAGTGTAAATGGTGAGCGTGCGTTCATCAGCATGCGCAAAAGGCACGGCAAAAAACGCTGCACTTGCAAGAACAAGTGGTGTGAGTAGCTTGGTATTGGCCATAAGGCAGGTCTCCACATCTTAAAGAGCGAAAACACCAAACGGATAGTCAGATATTGGAGAAAGCACAGACCTTGCGAGAGGTTTGAGCTGGCCCAAATCCCTCCGCCGGCATGATCCGGATCAGGTTGTACGGGTTCGCGCAAAACGCATCTCAGCCCCAGTAAAGGACACCCCGGTGAGCACGATCACACCTAAGAGCAATTGGCAGCGGTGTCCAGAACACAATGCGAGGCAAGTGCGCGCAGGCGAAAAGTTGAAAGCATGCAGCCCTTGCGCACCGTCAAATGCTGAGCCATCAGACGCGAACAATGCTTGAGGCCAACAACCCTTTCACGATTCTACTGGCTGGTGACATCACGCCATCACCGCGCCTTAGCGGGCAGGTTCAGGGCACGCGCATTATCGCCTGTGATGGGGGTATTCGGCACGCCAAAACGCTGGGTTTACAACCGGAAGTGTGGGTGGGCGACTTTGATTCTGCACTTGAAAGCGACAAGGCTGATTTTGCGAACCTGCCGACGCAGGCGCATCCGCAGAAAAAAAACGCCACCGATGGGCAAATCGCCATGGAAGAAGCGCTCGTGCGAGGCGCTGATGGGTTGATTTTGGTTGGCGCTTTTGGCGGTCGTACCGACCACAGCTTTGCCATTATGACGCAAGCGTGCGCGCTTGCCGAAACTGGCACACCCGTCCTTTTGACAGATGGCCGCGAAGAAGCCGTGGTTTTGTCGCCTAGCCCACGCACCTTTGATTACTCAGGTGGTACCCAGTTTAGCGTGCTGGCCTTCACAGATCTTACAGGGCTGACCCTAACAGGCGCGGTTTGGCCGCTTGAAGAACGCGACATGCCATTTGGCGACACACTAACCATTTCCAATGAAGTGGCAGGCACAATGAGCGCCAAGTTACGAGGTGGGCGGGCGCTTCTCATCGCTCAAATTGGTGAGCAAAAAGAGGTTTAAACAGCGCGGGCTGCCTCAGCCATTGTTGGTGAACCATCGGATGCGCGGCGCACCAAAACCGGCATAAGAACTTGATTAAACTGGCTGGCATCTGCGCCATCCATAACCTGAAACAGGATATCGACGAGCTGTTGGCCCACCTCCTTGGTCGGTTGGCTCATTGTTGTCAGGGGCGGCGATGTAAATGCACCAAGCGGCACGCCGTCATAGCCCGTTACCGAAACATCCCGCCCGACGGTGTAGCCGCGCGCACTAACGGCTTGTATAGCGCCGATTGCAACAACGTCGGCAGGGCAAACAATAGCGGTGGGGCGATGCGAGCCAGCACCATCGAAAAGGATGCCGATCGCATTTTGCCCACCCGAAGATGTGTGCGGCACGCGCACCATTGTTACCTGTTCGGTTGGCAACGCATTGCGCGCTGCACCCAACTCAAATCCGGATTTGCGAAGCCGCGCAAACGTCGCCTCCTCATCAAGGTCCAGATAGGCAAAGCGCCTGTGGCCGAGCGCAACCAAATGATCGACCATGCCCGCAATGCCTTCCTCATTATCCATATCAAGGTGCGGATAAGGGATTTGGCTGCGCGCGCGCCCATACACAACGAAGGGTACCTGAAGGTCTGACAGCAATGTGATGCGCGGGTCGTCGTCACGTGAGTTGGTGATGACAAATCCAGCGCACTTACCTGCGGCCAGCAGGCGGCGATAAACATCAAGCTCTGTTTCTTCCTCGCGCACAGTTGCGACCAGAAGATCATAGTCGCGGCTGGCCAATGCGGCAGCAAGCGCATCAAGAAAAACGGAGAGGAACGGGTCATTGGCTTGCCGGCTGATGGTTGGCAGCACAAAGGCAACAGTTTCAACGCTACCGCGCGCAAGTTGTCGGGCGCGAGAGGATGGCTGATAATTTAACTCGCGGGCCAGTTGCAAAATACGTGTGCGGGTCGCATCAGCAATATCTGTATAGCCGTTCAGCGCACGGGAAACAGTTGCGGGTGCAACGCCTGCGCGTTCAGCCAAATCATTAATGTTGATACCGGTACGACGACGCTTGAGCCTGCCTGATTTGGCAGGCGGCGAAGCCTCTGTATCACTTTTGATTTTGGACACCCATTCCCCCAAACTGCGGCCTTATCGGCGATCTTAGTCGTTTCGCCAGCAAACGAAAACGGTTTCGAAGAGGTTGCCTCATCGCTGTATACAATGACAAGGCCTCTGCACAAATATTGGTCAGTTCGGGCTAATATCAGCGGGTAAGCCACGCTTGGACAGAAGCGCAAAGCGGCTTCCCATGGCAAAAAGCGACACAAGGCTCGACACAAAAATAGCCTGATAAAGACCAGTTGTTCCGCCGCCCGTGTGCAATGCCCAGAACCAAGCCAAAGGCAACATAACCAACCAATAACTGACCAAGTGCAAAAGGGTCGGAACCCACGTATCACCGCGCCCACGGCACGCGTGATTGAGAACGGTTTGGCCACCATCAGCCAGCAGTGCCATGACCATCCAGATCATCACCGGCGCCGCCGCAACAATCACCGCCTGATCGGTTGTCAGCAATCGAATGAACGGTAACGGAATAAGTAGAAAAGCAAGGCTGACCACCGCTGATAAAACAAACGAAATGCCGAATCCAGCAAAGCCGGCATGCACCATACCGCGCGCATCACGCCTGCCCCAGGCATTGCCCACGCGCACTTGTGTAGCGCCGGCTATGCCAAAAGAAATCATGAAAGTGATAGCAAACAGCTGAAACAGAACACCCATCGCGGCAAGACCAATAATGCCAAGCAGGCCAGCCAAAACAGTGATGCCTGCAAAGGCGGCAGCTTCCAGCCCGTAGGATGCTCCAGCAGCATAGCCAAGTTTGCGTTGTTCAGCACCCGGCACAGGCGGCTCATTCGATTTGCGGCCAAAACCAAACGTTTCGCGCTCGGCCAAACCGAATCTTAAATAGGCAGTTAAACCAAAGCCAAGCACCGCGCTGGTGATGACAGTGGCCAATGCGCAGCCCCATGCGCCCATGGCAGGGATAAGGCCAAACCCAAAAACAAACATAATGCTCAGAAGTAGATTCAGAACATTGGCAAGGCCGACGGCAATGGTTGCATGGAAAGGTTTTTCCAGTGCTTCAAGCGTCATTGCCGACACCAGAAACAACCCAATAAAGGGCAAGCTGAGTGCCAGGAGCGCAGACACATCTCCACCGCCGCTTGCAAGATCAGGGGATTGGCCTGTGGCAGCAAAGAACCAAGGCGCACCTTGCATTACAAAGGCAGCCAAAAGCCCCACCGCAATAGAGAAAATGATGCCGCGCCGCCAAATGGCAGCCACAAGGCTGGGTCTATCCTCACCAATCGAGCGCGAGGCAAGCACGGGCACTCCAAGCTGAAGACCTGCCATGACCGCAACAAGGCTATCAATGATGGCATAGCCAAGCACATAATAGGCAAGCTCAGTGGCACCAGCGCGACCGACAACAACCACATCCATCGTGGTCATCAGCAACACGCCAACACGCGAAAGAATAACCGGCCAGGCGAGCACGAGCGTGCGCTTAACGTGCCATTGTAGCGTGTTGGGTGTTACAGGTGTGTGGGCTGGAGCATCAGGCAATCACTGTGCCGCCATGTTGAAAGACATCACGCGGCAGCAAGCCATTGTGTGTAGTCGGACACCAAAAGATGATTGGGTGCGATGTCTTCCTCGATAGCGGCAAAGCGTGCCACCTCTTCACGGAAAATATTGTCGGTTTCATCGTCATTGACAGTGGAAACCTCGCCAATCAAAACGTCGGCGCCCTCGCCCCAAAAGGCATGCCAAACACCAGGAAGCAGTGTCACGCTTTCACCTGGATCAAGCTTCAGCAAGCCACCGGCTTGAACTGTGCGCAATTGCCCATCAACCGGCACGGTTACCGTTTCATCTGGGTCGCAGCTGCCATCTTTAGCACTGGCGAAAAGCTCCAGCACCAACTTCCCACCACCACGATTGATGATGTCTTCGGCCTTAATCGCATGCTTGTGCATGGGGGCCAGCTGATCCTTTTTGGAGATCATGATTTTTTCCGCATAAACCATGCCGCCACCAGCTTGCAGATCGCTCAACAGTCCATTGCGAACAGTGAACAAAAACAAGCCAGTCGTCTCAAAATCGCCGGTGCCATAGTCGGTAATATCCCAGCCCATGCGCCGATCAATGATCATGCTGCCACCCGGTGCGCGGCCATCGGCCAGCATTTCTTCAGGCGACCAATACGCAAATGGCGGCAGCGTGTAGGAGAAGGATTTGAAGAAGGCATCACCCTCTTCAAGGATGGCGTTGACCTGTGAACGCTTCATGGTGATGGCTCCGATGGGTATGGCAAACTGTGCTGTGTTTATCCTTGCGGCAGGCGTGGTCAATCATCTGTGCATCAACTTTACGAAAAGTCGTCAGCCCCCTAGCACAGGATCACCACTGTTTTGCTGGCGATAACGCCGCGGTGTTGTGCCATGGTGCGCTTTAAACTGCACATAGAAGTGGCTGAGATTGGCCAATCCAACGTCCAGCGCAATTTGGGCAATTGGCACGCCGGAATTGGCCAATAGCCTCGCCGCTGTCGCCATGCGGATTTGCGCAACCAACTGGGATGGCGTTTTACCTGTAAACCTGCGGGTAACCCGCGCAACATGCTCAGGCGCCAAGCCAGAAACACCCGTGAAACCGGCAACACCCTGGCGTAATACGTCGCCTTGCAGCAATGCGCGGCAGCTCTCCGCCAGCCATGCTGGGCCATCCTGCGCACCTTCAGGCAGTGGGTCTGGCCGGTTCAAGATACCCAGAACGGCGAGCAAAAACGCGTCAAGAACAAGCTGACCACGGCCTGAAACCTCCAAGCGGTTTGCCCAAGCATTCAACACCCGCCACTGTTCTGCGCCAAGTGAAACCGTGTGCGGCGCCACACCATCAATCCAAAACGTTTGCCCAGATAAAACCGCCCCATACCGCGCCAGAAGGTGATCACAGGTCTGCGATGGCAAGCTGAGATTGACAATGTTGGAAGG
>JBGCDM010000019.1:0-12694 GCA_045105395.1 Devosiaceae bacterium
TGAACATTTGTTGGCTGCCCGCGAACAAGGTGCTGCTATCCTGTTGATCACCGAGGAGCTGGAGGAAGCAACAGCCCTGGCCGACCGCGTGCAAGCCATGGTCAAAGGCAAGCTCTCTGCGCCGATACCAGCTGAAAAAGCTGATGCGCAAACCTTGGGCCTTATGATGGCCGGGCATTGGCGTTCACAAGAGGGGCAATCTGATGCGGCTTGAACGGCGCACCGATGTGCCTGCCTATTTGGTTGCCGCCGCCCCGCTGGCCGCCATTGGTGTTGCGCTGGCCTTGGGCTCCATCCTCATTGGCCTGGCAGGGGTCAATCCGCTGGGCGCGTATGGCGAACTGCTCAATGGGGCCTTTGGCTCGCGCCTTGCCATCACTGAAACGCTCACCCGCGCTACGCCCTTGATCCTCACCGGATTGGCCGCCGCTGTCGCATTTAGGTGTAAGCTTTGGAACATTGGGGGTGAGGGGCAGTTTTACGTTGGTGCATTGATGACCGCTTGGCTTGGCCATTCCATCGTCACGGTTCTGCCTGCACCCCTGGCGTTCGCGGTTATCTTGGCCAGCGGCATGTTTGTTGGCGCGCTGCTGTTGGCGGGGCCTGCGCTGATGCGGCTGAAATTTGGCGTGGATGAAGTGGTCACTACGTTGCTGCTGAATTTTGTGGTGATCTTGTTTGTTGGCCTGATGATCGAGGGGCCTTTGCGTGATCCGCTCGCCTTCGGCTGGCCATCTTCTGTGCCGGTGGAACGTTCGCTTCGCTTGCCTGATCTGGTGGAACGCTCACGCCTGCATGTGGGCCTGCTTATCGCTCTGGCTGCTGCGCTGGTGGCGTGGCTGGTGCTGGCGCGCACGCGCTTTGGGCTGGAAAGCCGGGCCGTCGGCCTTAACGCCAAAGCGGCATCCTTTGCCGGCATTTCATTGCCCAAAACTGTGCTTGGCACAGCGTTTCTTTCTGGCGGTTTGGCAGGTCTTGCAGGCACGGTGGAAGTGCTGGGCGTCACCGGTAATGTCACCACTACCCTTTCACCTGGCTATGGGTATTCAGGCATTGTGGTGGCCATGCTGGCAGCGCTGCATCCTATGGGTGTTGTGGCGGCTGCAGTGTTTGTTGCCACCATTTTTGTGGGCGCGGATGCGATGGCGCGGGCCACGGGCGTGCCCAGTTTTATTGCCGACGTTATCATGTCGGTCAGTCTGTTGTGCATGTTGGTGGCGCTGCTGTTCACCAGCTACCGCATTCGACGCTAGAGGGCGGGCTTATGGGCGAAGCGATCGATATCCTCACCAGTGCCAGCCTTTGGGCTGCCGTTTTGCGTATCGCAACGCCGCTGATTTTCGGGGTGTTGGGCGCGTTGCTTTGTGAACGCTCCGGCGTTTTGAACCTTGGTATTGAAGGCATCATGACCATGGGCGCCATGGTGGGCTGGCTAACGGTGTTCCTGGGTGCAGACCTTTGGACCGGCCTTCTGGTGGCGGCGTTATCTGGCGCGATTATGGGGTTGTTGCATGCCATGCTCACCGTGCCGCTGGGGTTATCCCAGCACGTATCCGGGCTTGGCATCACGCTGTTTGCGTCTTCCCTATCCTATTATCTCTACCGCCTGATTGTTGAGGTTGGCAGTTTGCCGCCAACCATTGAGCCGTTCCAGGCGATCTTCATTCCTGGCCTTTCCGATCTGCCCTTTGTGGGTGAAGTTTTGTTTCAGCAAAGTGCGCCGACCTATCTGGCGCTGCTATCGGTTGCGATCCTTGCCTATGTGTTGGCGCGCACGCCTTTGGGTCTGGCCATACGTATGACCGGAGAAAACCCGCAAGCTGTCGATGCGCAGGGCCTGAATCCCATCGCCATTCGCATTGGCGCGGTGATGGCAGGGTCTGCGCTGATGGCAGTGGGCGGATCATTCCTCACCATGGCAGCGTTCAACAGCTTCTTCCCTGAAATGGTGCAAGGACGCGGCTGGATCTGCATCGCACTGGTGGTGTTTGCATCCTGGCGGCCAGGCAAAGCGCTGGTCGGGGCACTGCTGTTTGCATTTTTTGATGCGTTTCAGCTGCGCCTGCAAACCAGCGTTGAGGGCGTGCCCTATCAGCTGTTCCTCATGGCGCCTTATCTGCTGTCCATTGCTGCCCTCATCCTTGTGGCCCGGCGTGCGCAGGTGCCAGAGGCGCTGATGGCGCCCTACAGGCGTGGCGAGCGCTGATACGGCGCACTGCCTGTGAACAGGATGCGTGCAACGTTTGCAGAATGTTTTGGCAGGTCGCTCATGGATCAGGCAAACCGGCCTGCAACGGTTACTAAAAGGTAAATTCGTGATTGACGCCTATGCAGGTTGCCGTCCATGGTTTTCGTCGTGCCCGCCTATCGGCGCTCAACAAGGAGAATTCACCCGTGTTTAATCGTATCGTGCCCGCACTGGCTGGAGCTTTGCTCATTGCAACGCCGCTCGCCGCACAAGAAACGGACATCAATTTTGCGCTGGATTGGCGTTTTGAAGGTCCCTCTGCACCCTATTTTCTGGCCATCGATAATGGCTATTTTTCTGATGCTGGCCTCGCCGTAGAAATCACCGCTGGTCAGGGCTCGCTGGATGCGCTGCCTAAAGTTGCTTCCGGCGCGTTTCCTATCGGTTTTGCCGACATTAACAGCCTGATCCGGTTCCTTGATCAGAACCCAGATGCACCGCTTACCGCTGTGATGATGGTGTATGATGTGCCACCATTTTCAGTTGTTGGCCGTGTAAGCCAAGGCATTTCTGGCATTGATGATCTTGAGGGTTCGGTCCTTGGCGCACCTCCACCAGATGGTGCCTGGGCCCAATTCCCAATTCTGGCACAGGTCAACGATATTGATGTTTCCACCATCACCGTGGAACCCGTTGGATTCCCAACTCGCGAGCCTATGTTGGCTGAAGGTGCGGTTGATAGCGTAACGGGCTTCAACTTCTCATCCTACCTGTCACTTGCTCGTCTTGGCATTCCTGAGGACGACATCACCACGATCCTCTTTGCTGACCATGGTGTGGAGCTTTACGGCAACGCCATTGTCGTCAACACCGACTATGCCGCCGAAAATGCTGAAACGGTAACCGCCTTCCTTGGTGCTGTGGCACAAGGCTGGGCGGCTGCCATCGCCGATCCTGCTGCCGGTGCAGCAGCGGTGATTGAACGCAACCCTGCAGGCGATGCCGACCTGGAGCAGCGCCGTCTGGAGCTGGCCATTGAGGCAAACGTGTTGACGCCATATGTGATGGAGAATGGCATGGGCGGCATCGATACCGATCGCTTCGACCGCGCGATTGAGCAACTGCGTTTGACGTATGAGTTCACCTCTGAACCCGATGCTTCACTTTACTTCTCCGACGCGTATCTGCCATCCGCCGATATGCGGATGGTCGCGCCTTAAAAGGCAAATTCAACACGCAACACAACCACGTGGGGGCCGCACTTTTTGTGGCCCCTTTGTGCACTCGGGGGTGGGCAATGTCTGACCATATGATCGAACTCAAGGCTGTGACCCATGCCTATAAAACCAAGTCTGGGCCACTGCCGGTGCTTGATGCGCTGTCGCTGCAAATCCCTGAAAATACATTTTGCGCCGTTGTAGGCCCATCAGGGTGTGGCAAGTCCACGCTAACGCGTTTGGTCTCAGGCCTTATGAAGCCCCACACGGGTGAGGTTTGGCTGCACGGTGCCAAGGTCACCTCGCCACGCCCCACTGTTGGCATGGCCTTTCAGAACCCGGTTTTGCTGGAATGGCGCACGATTTTGCAAAACATCATGCTGCCGTTGGAAATCGTGAAATCACCGATGAGCAAGGCGCAGGCCCGCGAGCGGGCCATGTATCTGCTTGATCTTGTTGGATTGGCTGGCTTTGAGGACAAACGCCCCTCGGAGCTTTCTGGCGGCATGCGCCAACGCGCATCGCTCTGCCGCTCGGTGATTCACAAGCCTGATGTTTTGATTTTGGATGAACCGTTTGGCGCGCTTGATGCCTTCACCCGCGAGGACCTGTGGTGCACCATGCATGATCTGCGCGAGGTGGAGCCGTTCACTTGCCTGCTCATCACCCACGACTTGCGTGAAAGTGTGTTTCTGGCTGATCAGGTTATCGTGCTGTCAGGTCGTCCTGCCCATGCGCAATATGTGCTGGATGTTGATATTACTGGCAAACGCACGCTTGATGATCTCTACACCGCCAAAGCAGCCGATATGCTGGCCACCTTGCGCCATCAAATTCAGGTTGCCCAAGGGCGTGCGCCAGAAGAACCGGTAGAGCAGCAGGAGGGCGCGGCATGAACGATACAACCCGCAAAATTGTCGCCCCGTTTATCTTCATCATCGGTATATTGGCCGCCTGGGAGTTTGCTGTTTGGTACAATGACTTGCCAGATTTCCGCATGGCCAGCCCATCGGATTTGATCCCGCGCTACATTCGTTTCTGGGATTTGTTCCTCATCAAGTCGTGGGAAACGCTGTGGCGCACCGTTGTAGGCCTTGGCATTGCCGTGGTCGTTGGCACGCTGATCGGCATGGTTATGGGTTTCTCGCGCTTTGCCCGTGAAGGCCTTTATCCGATCCTGGTGGGCTTTAACGCCATCCCCAAAGCAACCGTCGTGCCGATCGTGGCACTGATGTTTGTTGGCCAGCATGACTTCAACACCATCCTACTGGCGTTCATGATTTCGTTTTTCCCGATTGCTGTTTCCATCTCCATTGGCCTGTCGACATTGGAGCCGGAATATCGCGATATTTTGCGCTCATTGGGTGCATCCAACACGACGATCTTCTGGAAAATTGCTCTGCCTAAAACGCTGCCGGAGTTTTTTGGCGCACTGAAGGTTGCCGTTACATTGGCCTTTATTGGCACCAATTTGATGGAGATCGTCAGCCCGCATGGCCGAGGCCTTGGTGACCTTTTCGACAGTGGGCGTATCAGTGCTGATTACCCGCTTATGTTTGCGGTCTTGTTTGCCATGGCGGCGTTGGGCATTGTGCTTTTTTATATTGTGGTGATGTTGGAGCGGATTTTTGCAGGCTGGGCTGAGCGTACACCTGGCTCTTAAGCAGAACAGCCACTTGCGCGCCCGATGATCAAAAATAGCACAGACGTCTTCTTCTTCTCTGGTTTCGTTCTCGACCGGCGGACCCGGCAGTTGCGACGCGGTTCCCAGGTCCTATCAATCGGGGCCCGGGCGTTGGATGTCCTGGAGGTATTGATTTCTCACAGCGGCCACATTGTCAGCCGCGAAGAGATATTTGATGCCGTTTGGCCTGACGCGATCGTAGGCGAGAACAACCTGAATGTTCAGGTCGCAAAGCTGCGACAGGTCCTTGGGCAAGAGGCAATCGTTACTGTGCCCCGGCGTGGACTTTGTTTCGCCCTTGATTTTGCGCCACAAGCGCTGCCGTTGGTACTGCCCGATCGCCCCTCTGTCGTGGTGTTGCCATTTGCAAACTTGGGCGGTGACCCCGAACTTGCTTGGATGGCCGACGGGTTGGTTGAGGATATCACAACCGAACTGTCCCGCTTCAAGGATCTTTTCGTAGTCGCGCGAAACTCGGCCTTTGTTTTTCGCGATATGCCCCGCGACCTTCGCCATATCGCGCGTGATCTTGGCGTGCGCTACGCGGTTGAAGGCAGTGTCCGTGCAACGCCGCAGCGGATACGCGTGACGACCCAGCTCATCGACGCAGCGACAGGTGGGCATGTCTGGGCGGAAAACTTTGACCGGACCATCGATACACATTTTGAAACCCAGGCCGCAGTGGCCCACGCCATCGCTTCCTGCCTGTCCCCTCAGATTGAGCGGGCCGAAGCAGCCCGCATTCGTATTGCAGCGCCGGACGATCTGACAGCCCATGGATTGGCGCAGCAGGGCTGGACAGCAATTTCTTCTGAAGAAATGAGCTATGAAAGTGGCCCGCGTGACAGGGCAGCGGCGCTGGCACGCCAAGCGCTGACGCGTGATCCGCGATCAGGCCTCGCCCACCGCACATTGGCTTGGGTCGCGTGGTGGACGGTGTATCACGGTACAACCAACTCGGTTCCGATGGTGCTTGCCGAGGGTATTGACGCGGCGACCCGCGCAATCTCCATCGACCCTATGGACCACCATGCAAGGCGGCTGCGCGCGCAACTGCATTTCATGAAAGAAGATGCCCAGACTGGCCTAACCGAACTGCGCCTCGCCCACGATCTCAATCCCAATTGTGCGTTGACGCTATGCTGGTTGGGTTTCTACGAAGCGGTCAATGGCGATGTCTCCAGGGGCGTGCCCTTGGCCGAGGCTGGCTTGCGACGTAGCCCACGCGATCCAGCGCGAGGGTCGATGCTGTGTGCCTTGGGCTTTGCGCAGTTTGCTGCGGGCGATTACAGCGCTGCAGTCACGGCCGCTGAAGCGGCGCTGGCAGAGGCTGCAAACAGTGCAACACCCCTCATTTTGGGAACCATCTCCCATGTGGGTGCAGGCCAGATAGACAGGGCAGCTATTCTTTTCCAACAGGTCGCGCGCAATGCCCCAAAGCTTGCCGAGGCACGACTGGCAGGGCGTTGGTTAAGCTCCAACCCAGACTATTTGGCGCGTGCGCATACGTTTTTCCAAGTCGCGGCAGGACAGCTGCCCTCCACAGATGCCGATGCGGTTCGCTGAACCACAATTTATAACTTTTTAGATCGCTGTATAGCCGCGCACGCGTGCTGTCGCGCATGATGTTGGTCACGTTACATCCCCAATACTGGGGGCGGCCAACTGACTGAAAATTAAAAAAATATACGACGAAACCAAGCAAAATGCCGCGTGCGCCTTTCGCATTCGGTAGACCAATGCTCGCTCCAAAAGGACCATCCCGATGCCTGTAAAAGCTATTATCGTCCACGAAGTCGATGACGTTGCCCACTGGCTTGCCTCACCCAAGCGCGAGGAGGTGTTCGCAGGCGTGATGGAGGATATCCTCACCTTCGTGCACCCTGCGCAACCGAACATGGTTGGCCTTTCCGGAACCATTCTGGACATGACAAAATTCGAAGCGGTCATGGCCAGCGAAGCTGCTGGCGAGGCAATGAAGCACGATGGTGTGCGTCCTGGCACCGTTCAACTGCTTATCAAAGGTTAAGAGCTGAGATCAAAGGAGCGGTGCTGCTGCGATCTTTGCGCAGAGACACTTGCCGACAGAGGCAACACAAGGGCTGAAAACACATGACAGTGATCGACCAGAGCACCGCACCAAAAAGCCCGCTCAGCGGCGAGACAAACGGGCGCATCTGGGGCCTGCGCGCCGCAGATTGGGCCAGCATTCAGGAGCCGCAATGCGCGCCGGCCTATCATGAAGTTTTTCAAAAAGGCGCGGTGGGCGAGGGAACACGGTTGCTTGACGCAGGATGCGGTGCAGGCATGGCTCTTGCGCTCGCTTGGGAACTTGGCGCTCATGTATCGGGCTTTGACGCTTCTGCGGCATTGCTGGAAGTCGCACGCAGCCGCCTGCCAGATGCGAAGTTCGCGCATGGAGATCTTGAGGAATTGCCGTTTGATGACAATGCCTTCGACATTGTCACCGGGTTCAACTCCTTCCAATTTGCCGCCGATCCCGTTGCTGCTTTGAAAGAGGCCTGCCGCGTGACCAAACCAGGCGGTAGGGTTTTTGTCATGACATGGGGCGAACCGGCCGGCATGGAGGCAGCGGCGCTTGTCGCAGCGCTTAAGCCCCTGCTGCCACCCCCACCGCCGGGTGCGGGCGGGCCATTCGCGCTATCGGAGCCGGGCAAACTTGAAGAGCTTGCAACATCGGCAGGTCTGACCGCGCTCGAAGTGTTCGATGTCGAGGCCCCATGGAACTACCCAGACCTGAGAACAGCCCTGAAGGGCCTTGGCTCATCCGGCGTTGCGGCAAAAGCGGCTGAGATTTCTGGACAGGACGCCCTTGATGAAGCCCACACAACAGCCTTAGCGCCCTTCATGCAATCAGACGGCAGCTACCGTATCGTAGCGACGTTCCGAGTTCTCATGACGGGCGTTGGCGCATAATTTTTCCTTGTCTGTGCGGCCCGAGGATTATGATCTGCCTGCGTCACGCTTTGGTTCGCATTCTAACTCAGAGATAAGAATGATCAAGATTTTGCAAGTGGCAACCATTGCTTTGGCAACGCTGGGGACCGGCGCGACAGCGATGACGCTGATGAACGAGGATATCCCGGATCTGACCGTTCCCCAAGGCGCCTGGACCGCTGGCAGCGAACTTGATGGTATGACTTTCGAGATCCTTGGGACGGACTTGGCCAGTGGCGCCGTTCTTGAAGACGAAATCATCTTTCGCGACGGGACGTTCCAATCCGTCGACTGCCAAGAATATTGTGATTTTGGCTGGTCCAACTACGAGACAAAAGTGATTGACGACGTGATCCATTTTACGGTTCGCACAATTTGCTCGACCGCCCCGCACACTGTGGTTTGGTACGGCACAGTCACCAATGGTGCTATAAACATCGACGTCACCTGGACAACCCGGCGCTGGTACTGGACCAACCAAATTGCCATTACGGCATCAGGTGTGCCTGTCCCAAGTATCGAAGAAACGTCCCAACTCTGAGGCTCACCGATTGAACTCAACCGGCTTTAGCCTGGGTTCTCTGCTCTTACGGCTCATTGTTTTGATAGCTGTGCTTGTCATCGCCACGTGGGGCGCGCATATGATCGGCGATGCGCTGAACCTCCAAATCATGCCCGATAGTGAACAACAGGTGCATCGCGCCATCAGGCTTGGGTCGGCTGCTTATGTTGGGCTTATGGCACTTCGGTTTGTACCGGGGGCCGAGATCGTGAGTGCGATGCTGGCCGCATTCAGCCTCAGTATCGCGCCTCTGATTTACGCCATGACGGTGGCTTCGAAGATGCTCGCTTATACAATAGGACGTTTTTTGCCGATTGGTGCGCTGGAACGGCTGCTGTCCTTCTTGCGCCTGCGCCGTGCAGCAATCTCACGATGGCGCGAAAATGTGTCGATGAGGGAATGGGATTTATGATCGAAACCTATCCGCTCGTGGCCGATGATTTCTGTGCCGGACGTCTTGTCCATTTAGTGTCTCGCATTAGGTTGCGCCCGATCAACGTTTACGCGATCTATCCGGCCAACAGCCCAAAAGATGGCCTCGCACATCTTTTCATCGATTTCACGATGGATCAATCTTGGGCTACGGAACACGGTTTTGGTCTCAGGTGACCAGTCTGCGCTGAACAAGGAAAGCCGCCATTAGCTCTGCTAAACTCGCAGGCAGCTTTGTCCGCCTCGCAGTTGCGCAATCGCGGTAAAGCATGAGCAGCAGATCTGCATCCAGTATCGCTGCACACTACTGTAAGCCAGAAACGGTGAGTGAGAGGGCAATCGCCATAGCCCGCTGGCCAAACCATTCCTCTAAAGCGGCCAGGCTAAATAAAACGACGTGACATAGGCACACATATAAATGTGTTGAGGGATGTTGGGTGATGGATGGTAATGTGGCACCCATGAAATTCTTTGTGCCTGTTGCCGTTCCGCCTTTATGGCGCGATACGTTTTCTCCAGACCGAGATGTAAAGGAGTTTATCTTGGGGGATATCAATTCCGAGCATTCGCCATCGGCCGTCGAAGACCGAGGGCCCTTGCCAACCAAATGGCCGGATTTTTCGGACACAGCGCTCGTCGACACAATTATCGACGTCATAGCAGAAGAAGGAATGGTTGATCGCGAGAAGATCATTCCAACGGCCACGATCGAAACGCTCGGTTTGGACTCCATTGAGGTCGTTATGATCCTCAACGGAGTTGAGGAAAAGTTCGAAGTCTACATTCCGATGGATGGGGAGATTGCTGAGGCACGTAATTTGGCCGAGCTCGTCGGTCTATTGGCAACGCAAGTGGTGAGCGGCCAGGCTGAGCCCGCTAAAGACGCCACAAATAAGTCCGCCGACCGATGACACCCATCCACATTACCGGCGTCGGCATAGTTTGTGCGACGGGTCGGGGCGTATCATCCTTTACCGATCATCTGCGCCATGGGCGTACTGGTGTGAGAGATCTGAAGCTCGATCGCAACGTGGGCAACCGCGTGGGTATCGCCGCGACCGTGCCTGATGACGTGCCGATGGGACAGGGCGAGCCGAACGCCAAGTTGTGTGATCGTTTTTCGCTTTTGGCGCTGATGGCAGCCAGGGACGCCATCGACCAATCAGGTCTGGAGAGAGACTATCTTCATGGCTCGCGGACAGCTGTCATCATCGCCAGCGGCATTGGTGGCATGAACACAATTGATAACAATCATTATGGATATTACGCTTTAGGGCGTAGCACTGACCCGTTGGCTATTCCGAAGATCATGCCGAGCGCTGCTGCCTCGCAGGTTTGCATGGCACTGGGCATCAAAGGCCCCTCCTTTGCGATCTCAAGCGCCTGCTCCTCATCAACACAAGCAATTGGTCTTGCCTTGCAACTGATGCGCGCGGGCAGCTTCGACCGCGCCATAGTGGGTGGCAGTGAGGCGCTTGTTACGCCAACAACTATGCGCAGCTGGGAGACGCTGCGCGTCTTAACTCCGAACCTCTGCAAACCCTTCGGCGCGGATCGCAATGGTATGGTGATCGGTGAAGGCGCTGGGGTGCTCGTTTTGGAAACGCAGGAGAGCGTTCAAGTTCGTGGCGCCGGCATTGTCGGCAATGTTTTGGGCTATGGCACAACCTCGGATGCCGGCGATCTTGTCAAGCCGGACGCCGACGGTGCCGCTGAGGCCATGCGACTGGCCCTTAACGATGCCGCCCTGAAGCCAGCAGACATCGGTTACATTAACGCGCATGGCACGGGCACAATCCTCAATGATCAGGTCGAGTCAGCCGCCATCAACGCAGTCTTTGGGGCAGGTTCAGGGGGTATACCCGTTTCTTCAACCAAGCCGATCCATGGTCATTGTATCGGAGGTGCGGGCGCTATCGAGGCTATTGCCACGTTGATAGCGATGAACGAGGGGTTCGCGCCTGCGACACTCAACACAACTGACATTGACCCGAAATGTGATGTGGCTCTCGTAAAAGGTGACTCCAGCGACCTAGCCGCCGAGTTTGGATTATCCAACAACTTTGCCTTTGGTGGGATTAATGCCAGCCTGGTCCTTGGCCGAGCGTCAGAATGACAAGCCAGAGATGTTAGGTGCCTGGCCATATAGTGTCATTAGCGGGTTTGCTTACACTGCAGAGCAGCGAGCAGATAACGACGCGCTAAGCCTTGAAAGCGCCGATATAGCTTGTCCATTGACCCGCAGTTTGCGTGTTCTTGGGAACGACGAACTAAAGGCAAAGCTGACAACCGAGCTTCCTTCAGTCGATCATCTAGCTCTTCATGTGAAACAGGTGTCCGAGCTTTTGCAGGTGACTGATTGCACGGGAAATCTGGCCGTTGATATCGATGTGATGCGCTTGGATGAACGCACCTTGTCCATCGAGGCTGCCTTTTCCAGTGGTAGTGACCGTCCCTTTGCGCGTTCCATTAGCACGATTGCCTTCGTGACGCGTGACCAACTCCCAGTTTCGCAAGCAGTCAAAAAGCCAAAGCGTCTGGTCGAAAAGCCGCTGATAATCAGTTTTGATAAGGTTGCGGTGCGCCACTATTGCAAGATAAGTGGCGATGATAACCCCATTCACAGCGACGACACGATTTTAACGGCGCTTGGCTTAGCTAGCTTAACGGTGCCAGGTGCGATGGTGCTGCAGAGGATAGAGGCGCTGATAAACACGCATCGCGATTGGACATTAAACAGCCGGATTGAATGCCAGTTTGTTGATATGGTCGCTATCGATGAAGCCTGCTCGCTGTCAATCAGGCCGAGTCCAAGAGGAATTGGCTTGCCCTTGCGATTTGTGCTCACGAAATCCAATGGTCGGATAGCCATTTTCGGATCCATAACGGCTGAGTGAAACGACCCCAGCTGATCCCGAAAACTGTGTCTAGTCTTTGGAACAAAAAGATGAGGAGCGCAGAGCCTAGGGCATTAGCCACTCCGGCCACTTAACTCTCTGTCCGAGAATAAGCTGGGATTACCTAACAATGCTCACGAGTGAAAAATGCCCGCGCTCATGAAGGGCGCGGGCGTGATCACGTCATAGAGTGCTGCGTGCGTATTACCCGCCGAAGCTGTAGCGCAGGCCAACATGGATGCGATGGGTGTTGGATTCCACCGCGAAGGGCGTCGTCTGGCCGGGTGCCGTGAAGGCGAGATTCATGTCATCAAAAGTGGTGATGTAATTGTACTCACCGACCAATGAAAAATTATCGAACAGCTCGTAGGCCGCACCAAAGCCAAGCTTACCGGCGAATTGCGTGTCGCTGGAGTTGGCAATGCCGGTTAGGGGGCCCAGTGGCGCGCGCACATTTTCTAGTTCCGCGCTAACGAAACCTAGACCAGCAATGAGGAAGGGGCGAAAATTGCCAAAGTCTTGGTACTCGTAGCCAATATTCGCAAAACCCATAAAACCGCTGATGTCACCAGCAAGTACATTCGGCGTCTGTGCTGCGCCCGGAGCAAAGGCAATATTTGCTTGTTCGGGATCGACGCTGTAGTAGGCAAGGTCAACGCTTAAGCGCAAGCCATTGCTAAAGATAGCGCCAGCTTCCGCGCCGAAGCTGAATGGGCTGCCTAGTTCAAAATCGCCGGATAGTCGGTTGCCGTTGGA
>JBGCDM010000020.1:0-2897 GCA_045105395.1 Devosiaceae bacterium
CGTGCCGGCAGCCATGATGCCCATAAAGGTACGACGGCCCAAACCACGATGTGTGGTGATATCAGCGTCGCTTAGCGATTTAGTGGTTATTTTTTTATCAGCCATACTCTGGCCCCCGATTATTATTAAAACAATGCCCTCAATGCGACCATAGTCCCCTCAACTTAGAATCGTCAATGACATGCAACACAGCGAGGCGTTGCATCGCCCTTCCCAAGGGGCTACCGCTAGGGCGAGGGCAAGAAAAACAACAATCGGGGGCTGCTATGCAGCATTCAGCACTAGACTTTGACTGGGCCGTTGCGCCGCTAACACGCGAGGCTTTTTTCAACGACAGTTTTGAAAAAAAGCACGTCGTTATTCATCGTAATCAACCTGACTATTACAGCCAGCTTCTCAACCTAGACGATATAGACCGGGTGGTTTCCACCATGGGCCTTAGCGTGCCTGAGGTGAATGTGGTGCGGGCCGACGCCAACATCACGGCAGAAGACTTTGCCTATGAGTCCGGTTTTGTCGATGCTGTGCGGGTCAACCAGTTGTTTGCTGATGGCGCAACCATCATCCTTTCAGGCCTGCAAGAGCGCCTGCCGAGCCTTGCACGTTTCTGCCGCGCGCTGGAAAATGTGTTTTCAGCCCGCATTCAGACCAATATTTATCTCACACCGGCCAACAGCCAAGGTTTTAAGGCCCATTATGATGGCCATGATGTGCTGGTGTTGCAGGTGGAAGGCACCAAAGAGTGGCGCATTTACGACCATCCAGTTGAGCTACCGCTTTCGCGCACACAATCCTTCAAGCCCGACGATATGCCGGTGGGCGAGCTAACTGACAGCTTTGTGCTAGAACCCGGCGACATGTGTTATGTGCCGCGTGGGCTAACCCATGATGCGGTGGCAACGGACCAAACCTCGCTGCACATTACTACCGGCCTGATGACCCAAACCTGGACCGACCTGATGAGTGAGGCTGTGCTTTCGGTCGCGCACCGTGATCCAGCCTTCCGCGCATCCCTGCCCCCTGGCCATGCCAGCGGTGGCTTCAACATGGATGCTATGGAGGCAGCCTTTGCAGACCTCATGGAGCGCTTGAAAGATCAAGCCAACCTCAATGATCTGGTCAGCAGCATCCGCGCTGATTTCATTGGCAATCGCGTGCCACGCGTGCCTGGCCAGATGCGCCAACTGGCCCGCCTTGCCGAGCTCACGATTGATTCAGAAGTTGGCGCACAGCCCCAACTGATCTTCGAACTTCAAGATCGCACAGGGCCAGATGGCGAAGCTCTGGTTCAGCTCGCCTGCCAGGGGTCAGAAACGCGCATGCCAGCCCACACCAAGCCTGCCATTGAAATGTGCATGACCAATCCACGGTTTAAGGTGCATGATCTGCCAGGCGACTTGGATGACGAAAGCAAACTGGTGTTGGTGAAGCGCCTTGTGCGCGAAGGCATGATGGTCAGCCACGGCGCGTAAGCGCGCCGGGTTTGATAGCGAGCTAGCTGATATCGACGGCTTGGCCCGTTTCCATGGAGGTTTGCGCCGCATCTGCCAGCATTTGCGCGCGCAATCCATCCTGGATGGAGGGTGACGGCATGGTGTCTTTGGCCACAGCCTGCACAAAGTGCTCCATCTCGCGTGCATAGGCGCGGGCGTATCGCTCTAAAAAGAAGTGCTGCGTTGGCGCACCAGTAAACCCGTCACCATTGGCCAGCACGACGCTGTGTTCCATCTGGTTTTCGCCCTTGAGCAAACCCTTGGAGCCATGCACCTCAATGCGCTGATCATAGCCATAGGCGGAGCGGCGCGAATTGGAGATTTGCGCGATTTTTCCGCTGGCCGTTTGCAGGGTCACCGCGGCGGTATCCACATCGCCAGCCTTGCCGATCTCAGGGTCCACAAGGCTTGATCCGCTGGCATAAAGTTTCACCGGCTCTTCGGCCAACAAAAATCGCGCCATATCAAAGTCATGCACCATCATATCGCGGAAAAGCCCGCCAGACTGCTCAATATAAGTAATAGGCGGCGGGGATGGATCACGCGAAAGAATGGTCACCAGTTCAATATCACCCACAATGCCTGCCCGCACTTGCGCTTCCAAATGGGCAAAGCTTGGGTCGAACCGGCGATTGAAGGCCGTCATAAAGGGCACACCTGCTGCCTCAACCGCTTGGATGCATTGGCGGGTACGCTCGGTTGAAAGATCAATCGGCTTTTCGCAGAAGATCGCTTTGCCCGCGCTGGCTGCCTGATGGATCAGATCAAAATGTGTGGTCGTGGGCGTGCAGATCGCCACCGCGTCCACATCCGGGCTGGCAATTACCTCGTCCGACGTCATCGCCTGCGCACCGTACTTTGCGGCCAACGCCTGCGCGGCCTCGGGCACAAAATCGCTGACAGCGACCAGTGTTGCACCCTCAACCCCGGCCAGCGTGAGAGCATGCACCTGGCCAATACGGCCACAGCCTAAAAGTCCAATACGTAACATGGAAGAATGGTCCTTTTTGAGCGGTCGCTCCGCAGGAACGGAGCGATGAAAGCTAAGCGGTTGCGCCAACGGCACAGAGCAAAAAATTAAGATTGAGGTTTGAACGCACGCAAAACCACGCGTGCAGCCGCTTCCACAGGGTCGTGGGTTTCTTTTAAAATTTGCACCCGGTCAAAACGCTCAGGGTCAGCGTTCACCGCTTGGCGTAAGGCCTTACCAAACGCCATACGCAGCTCTGTGCCAATGTTAAACTTGCAAATGCTGGAGGTACGCGCCAGGCGCGTGCGCTGATCCACCGGCACGCCGGATCCGCCATGGATCACCAGCGGCGTATCGGTCAGCGCTTCAATGGCACTAATACGCGGCTCATCCAGTCCGCCTTCTTTGTCTTGCTGCAAATGCACATTGCCAAC
>JBGCDM010000021.1:0-3983 GCA_045105395.1 Devosiaceae bacterium
ATGGCCATGCCGGGCATGGAGGCCTTAGCCGAGGCGTTTGAAGATGATTGCTTTCTGGCCTTTGATGCCGAGCGCGACGGCTGGGAGCGCCGGGATGAGCTGTTCGCCATGGTACGCGAAGCGCTGCCGGACAAGTCCTCGGCCGCATGGATGGAGATCTTCGAGCCTTTGAACATTTGGGCAGCGCCGGTGTATGGCTATGCCGACTTGGTGTCTGACCCGCAGATCGCCCATAATGGCACCTTTGTGGAATATGACCATCCAACCGAAGGGCGTGTGAAAACCCCAGGCTTCCCCATCCGGTTTTCAAAGACCCCAAGCAGTGTGCACCGTGGCGCGCCGCTTGCGGGAGAACACAGCCGCGTGGTGCTGCTGGATGCTGGCTTTAGCCATCAGGAAATCAATGCGATGATTGCGCAGGGCAGTGTTGTGTCCCTTGATCTCGACGGCTGACTATGACGGCTTTCAAGGCGCTCACTTGGGACCATCCGCGTGGTTACACCGCGCTTAGGTCTGCTACCGCGCGCGATCCAGGGTTGATCGAGTGGCACACGCAGCAGCTTGAGGGGTTGAATCTGCGCCTATTGATCGGCTCTGCGCCGACTATGATTTGGTGGTTTTGGATCACCCCCATCTTGGGGAGGCCATTGCTGAGCACTGCCTGCTGCCGTTGGATGCTATATTCGCCGCACGTGATCTTGAGCGGATTGCTGCGCGGTCCATCGGCCAAAGTTTCCAGAGCTACCAAATGGGCAAGCATCTCTACGCGCTTCCGCTAGATGCTGCTGCGCAAGTGATGGCCTACAGGGCAGATAAGGTTCGTAGCTGTCCGGTGCTTTGGTCTGATGTGATCTGCAGGGCAGAGACGCAGGGCGATGTGGGCCTTTGCTTGGCTGGCCCGCACGCCTTGCTTTGCCTAATGTCGATGGCCTGTGCGCTGGATCCGGCGCTGGACATGCGCGATGCCACAACATGGATCGAACCACAGCTTTGCACGGAGGCGTACCAGATACTGCAAGGCGTTTACGCCCACGCCGTGCCGGGCACGTGGGAGCTGAACCCGATTGCCATGCTGCAAGCGATGGCGACGGAACCCGACATCGCGCTCTGCCCTCTCATTTATGGCTATGTGAATTACAGCCAGCCGCCCGAACAAACGCTGGTGCGCTTTGCTGATGCACCGCGCACCCACAACTCTGGTCGCCCGGGCTCTATCCTTGGTGGCACGGGCATCGCTATTTCGCGCCGCGCTTCGGTTAGCGAGCCTTTGAAAAACCATCTGATATGGCTCTTGTCGGAAGAGGCGCAGCGCGGGTTCATTCCCGCCCATGATGGCCAGCCAAGCGCACGTTGTGCCTGGCAAGATGTGGCGCTGAACGAAGCGTCCGCCAATTTTTATGCCGCCACCACCATCACACTGGAGGCAGCGGCCATCCGTCCGCGTTTGGATGGTTACATTGCGTTCCAAAAGGAAGCCGCAGCTTTGTTGCGCGCCGCTTTGGCCGATGGCCAAAGCGGCGTTCGCGTGGCCCAAGCGCTGCAGAACGCCTTCACACACCATTGTTCAAATCAGGAAACAACGTCATGAGCACCACCTCCAAGAGCGAACTGGTAAGTGTGGAGGTACACGACATGGTTGCTACCATCACACTCAACAGACCCGATAAGTTGAACGCGATGACACCGGTGATGGCCGATGCTTTGCAAGCCATTGTGGACGATATCAACGCCAGGGATGAGGTGCGCGCTGTTGTGCTGACCGGGGCAGGGCCAAAGGCATTTTGCGCAGGCTCCGATATCAAGGATCTGGATCACTATCAAACGGCTTGGCAGTTTCGAAACCGGCCTGATTATTGTGATGCCATCCGCGCGCTTCTCAAGCCAACCATTGCAGCGGTGAATGGCTATGCTCTTGGCGGCGGGTTGGAGATGGCGCTTTCCTGCGACATTCGCCTTGCCAGTGAAACGGCCAGTTTCGCAGCGCCCGAGGTTAAGCTGGGTTGGATTGGCGGCGGAGGGATGACAGCACAATTAGCGCTTTCCATAGGAGCTTCCAATGCCGCCATGATGGTGATGACCGGCGACCGGATCAGCGCGAAACAGGCGGAGCAATGGGGCTTGGTATCCGCTCTTCATGCACCCGATGCGCTGTTGGGCGAAGCCCTTGCCTTGGCCCGCACAATTGCTAGCCGTGCGCCCATTGCCGCAGAGACCGCGCGAGCTAATCTGAAAGCTGCTTACAATATGCCATTGGAAGACGCGATCAGATATGAGCGTGACTTGCAGACCATATGCTTTGCCACCTATGACGCCATGGAGGGTCGAGCAGCCTTTGCTGAAAAACGCGAACCGGAGTTTAAGAGACGATGAGCGTCCTTGGTCGTATTTGGCGTGCTGGTGTTGGGCCGTGTGTTGTTGCTGTTCGTGATGGGCAGGTGGTGGACATTACCAGCAAGAAAGCCCCCACAGTGCGCGACATTTGTGAGCTGGATGATCCGGCGGGGTATGTTGCCGGGGCGGTTGGCGACGTGGTTGGTTCGCTTGAAGATGTGCTTGCTGCGCCGGTTGGCGATCTGTCTGTGACCCACCTGCTTGCGCCGTGCGACATGCAGTCGGTGAAGGCGTGCGGTGTGACGTTTGCAGGCTCTATGGTAGAGCGGGTGATTGAAGAGCGCGCTGCCGGTGATCCCGCTGCGGCCAAAGCCATCCGTGAGCGTATCGGTGCGTTGATCGGCGAGAGCTTGAAGAACATCACGCCTGGCTCTGATGAGGCAATGGATGTAAAACAAGCGCTGATTGCTGAGGGGTTGTGGAGCCAGTATCTGGAAGTGGGCATTGGCGCGGACGCTGAAGTTTTCTCCAAAGCGCAGGTGCTCTCCTCGGTTGGTCATGGCGCGAAGGTTGGCCTGCACCCATCCTCCAAGTGGAACAATCCGGAGCCGGAGGTCGTGTTGGTGGTCTCCTCCAAGGGCGGCATTCTAGGCGCAACGCTGGGCAATGATGTGAACCTGCGCGATATTGAAGGCCGCTCGGCGCTTCTGCTCTCCAAGGCCAAGGACAACAATGCCTCCTGCGCCATTGGCCCGTTTATCCGCCTGTTTGATGATGGCTTTACGCTGGATGATGTGCGGGGCCAAACCCTCACCCTGCATGTGGAAGGCGAGGATGGGTTTGTGATGCACGGGCACTCGGATATGGCGCAAATCAGCCGCGACCCGGCCGATCTTGTGGCGCAGACCCTTGGTGCGCATCATCAATATCCTGATGGGATCATGCTGTTTTTGGGCACCTTGTTTGCGCCGACGCAGGATCGTGACCCAGAAGGCGCCCCCGGTGATGGGTTCACCCACAAACTTGGCGATAAGGTCACAATTTCCTCGCCCGACCTTGGCGCGCTGACCAATGTGGTAGATCTCTCGACGAACTGCCCACCCTGGACATTTGGTGCGCGAGCACTGATGACCAATCTTGCAAAACGCGACCTGCTATAAGGAAGACAAACATATGCTGCACGGCAAACATCTGATCGCCGGAACCTGGACCGGTGCCACGGATACGTTCGAGAACATGCCGGTGAGCGGCGATGCGGACAGCTTTGCGGTTGGTACACCAGCGCTGGTTGGGCAGGCGGTGGAAGCTGCGGAGGATGCGTTTGCCAGCTACAGCGCGACCAGCCGCGGTGAACGGGCAGCCTTCCTGCGCACCATTGCCGATGAGATTGATGCCCGTGGCGATGCTATCACCGCCATGGGCGTGAAAGAGACGGGGCTGCCTGAAGCGCGCCTCAATGGCGAACGTGGCCGCACGGTGGGCCAGCTACGGCTGTTTGCTGAGCATATTGAAGCCGGTGAGTATCTCGATCGTCGCCATGACGAAGCCCTGCCAGAGCGCGCTCCACTGCCTCGGCCTGATCTGCGCCTGTGCCAAGTGCCCACCGGCCCTGTGGCGGTGTTTGGTGCATCCAACTTCCCGCTGGCCTTCTC
>JBGCDM010000022.1:0-17426 GCA_045105395.1 Devosiaceae bacterium
CGGGTGAACTATCCCGAGATTGATCTGCAGGATTTGTATTATTACGCCGCGCCCAAATCGACCGAGGGCGCCAAAAGTCTGGATGAGGTCGATCCAGAACTTCTGCGCACCTATGAAAAGCTTGGCATTCCGCTCAAAGAGCAGGAAATTTTGGCCGGCGTGCGCAAAATGGATGAGCCATCACAGCTTGATTATGATGGCACGCTGGAATCTTTGTCGGGCAAGGTTGCCGTGGATGCCGTGTTTGACTCCGTGTCTGTGGTCACGACGTTCAAAAACGAGCTCGCAAAACACGGCATCATCTTCTGCTCGATTTCAGAGGCCGTGCATTCGCATCCTGAGTTGGTGAAAAAATATCTCGGCTCGGTCGTGCCTGTGACCGACAATTACTATGCCACGCTCAATTCAGCGGTCTTTTCCGATGGGTCATTTGTTTACATCCCAGAGGGCGTGCGCTGCCCTATGGAGCTGTCGACCTATTTTCGCATCAACGCCGAAAACACCGGTCAGTTCGAGCGCACGCTGATCATTGCCGACAAAGGTTCCTACGTCTCCTATTTGGAAGGCTGTACGGCCCCCATGCGCGATGAAAACCAGTTGCACGCCGCAGTGGTAGAACTGGTGGCGCTGGAAGACGCGGAAATCAAATATTCCACGGTGCAAAACTGGTATCCTGGCGATGCCGAAGGCAAGGGTGGCATCTACAATTTTGTGACCAAGCGCGGCGATTGCCGTGGTGATCGTTCCAAGATCTCGTGGACGCAGGTTGAAACTGGCTCGGCCATCACCTGGAAATATCCCTCTTGTATTTTGCGTGGCGATGACAGCGTGGGTGAGTTTTACTCCATCGCTATTTCCAACGGCATGCAGCAGGTGGATTCTGGCACCAAGATGATCCATCTGGGCAAGAATACGTCCTCCAAAATCATCGCCAAGGGCATTGCCGCCGGTAAATCGGACAGCACCTATCGCGGCCTAGTGCAGATTGCACGTGGCGCAAAAAATGCCCGCAATTTCACCCAATGCGACTCGCTGCTGATTGGTGATCGCTGTGGCGCACACACCATTCCGTACATTGAGTCGAAGAACTCCAAAGCGGTTCTGGAGCACGAGGCGACGACATCGAAAATCTCCGATGATCAGATGTTCTATTGCCTGCAGCGTGGCTTGAATGAGGAGGAGGCCGTGGCGCTCATCGTCAATGGCTTTGTGAAGGAAGTGCTGCAGAAGCTGCCCATGGAATTCATGGTGGAAAGTCAAAAGCTTATCGGCATCTCGCTGGAAGGCTCAGTTGGTTGAGTTTTGATGGCGTCACGGCTGCTTACTATGCCGCAATTTGCGGTGCGCTGGCAGCGCTAGCGCCGCGCATGAACACGCTGTTACGGCGTTTGGTTATGGGCGCTGCGGTGGGGATCATCGCAGCCACGGTTGCGCCCAATATTCGCGCAGCTTTGGGCCTTTAAGGAGCGGCGCTGATGGAATTGGCACTGCTTATCGGGCGCCAGGTGGCGTTTGTTGGTCTGCTCGCCGGGCCAATTATCGCAATTGTTCTGCTCGGCCGTAGCCGTGGTTGGAACCAGACATATGTTTTCGCGGCTGTGCTCGGATGGGCGCTGCTGTTTTTGGGAATAAACGCGATGATGGCATCGGATGTTTCGGCGTCCACCCTCTCGCTGCTGCAATAGGAACGGATTATTATGCTTCAGATCAAAAACCTGCACGCGCGCATCGCCGAAGATGGCACGGAAATTTTGAAGGGCGTGAACCTTTCAGTGCCCAAAGGTGAAGTGCACGCGATTATGGGCCCCAATGGCTCTGGCAAGTCCACGCTTTCCTATGTGATTGCGGGCAAGGACGAGTATGAGGTCACTGAAGGTGAGGTCCTTTTGGATGGTGAAAACATCCTGGAAATGGACCCGCATGAGCGTTCCAACGCTGGATTGTTTTTGGCGTTTCAGTACCCGATCGAAATTCCAGGTGTTGCAACGATGACGTTCTTGCGCACCGCGCTGAACGCAAAGCGTAAAGCGGATGGTTTGGATGAGCTTTCCACGCCTGATTTTATGCGCGTCGTTAAAGAAAAGGCAGCTGAGCTCAACATCACCTTTGATATGCTCAAGCGCCCACTCAATGTCGGTTTTTCTGGCGGTGAAAAGAAGCGCAACGAAATCCTCCAAATGGCGCTGCTCGCCCCCAAAATGGGCATTCTGGATGAAACAGATTCCGGCCTCGATATTGATGCGCTCAAAGTGGTGTCCGATGGCGTGAATGCGCTGCGCGGCCCAGATCGCGGCTTCCTCGTGATCACCCATTATCAACGTCTGCTCGACCACATCGTGCCTGATTATGTGCACGTGCTTTCTGGTGGCAAAATCATCAAGAGCGGTGATAAGTCACTGGCGCTTGAGCTGGAAGCCAAGGGCTATGCCGATATCATCGCTGATGCGGCCTAAGGGGATCAATCGATGAACGCTGATCTTAAGCGCATCCGCACCGCTGCCGAAACGGCAGTTATCGAAAGTTTTGCAAGCGCAGAAGAGGCGCTGCCTGGCAATGCTGCTGTACATGCTGATCGCCGCCAACGTATGGCGCTGTTTGAACGTGATGGCTTGCCGCACCGCCGCGTGGAAGAGTGGAAATACACCGATCTGCGCACGCTAGTTCGCGACATCATGCCGACTGCGCAAGAAGCTGGTCAGGTGGATGTGCCAGCACCAATGTTGGAAGGCGCGCTGCAAATCATCATGGTCGACGGGTTTATGGCGTCCAGCGCCGACCTGCCGAATGGCGTAACGCTGACGCCGCTGATGGACGCACTTGCTGACGGTCAGGCCTCACTTGCCGGGGGCAACACCCCAGATCGTGCCATTGATGCTTTGAACGCTGCCTTTGTGCGCGATGGCTACGCGCTCACGTTTGCTAAGGGCGCTGATGTTTCAACGCCTCTGGAGCTGGTCTTCATGCGCTCCAACAGTTCTGCCATTGGGCATGCCCGTGCGCAGATCAGTGTGGGCGAGGGCGCGAAGGCGACCATTATTGAGCGCCACATAAGTGCTGATGATGTCGGCACGCAGTCCAGCATGGTGACCAACTATGCTGTGGGCGAGGGTGCTGAACTGTCGGTTCTGCGCACGCAAAATGAAGGCAACGAGGCGGTTCATCTGGGTGAGTTGACCCTGGATCTAGCTGCCAAGTCACAGGCCAGACTTTTGCACCTTGTTGCAGGGGCGAAAGTCGCACGCACCGAAACCCGCGTCATCTTTGCGGGTGAAGAAGCACGGTTGGATGTGGCTGGCATTACCATGGTGGCCGATCGCCAGCACAGTGACACCACGCTTTATGTGGACCATTTGGTGCCACACTGCGACAGCACTGAGACGTTCAAGGCCGTGATTGATGATGCGGCAAAGGCAATTTTTCAGGGTAAAATCGTGGTGGCGCAGGATGCGCAAAAGGTTGACGCGCAGATGGCGATCAACTCGCTGCTCTTGTCTGAAACTGCCGATATGGTGGCCAAGCCAGAACTTGAAATCTTTGCTGATGATGTCAGCTGCGCCCATGGCGCAACCTGCGGTGACATTGACGAAGACTTGATGTTCTACCTGCTGGCGCGCGGTATCGCACCCAATGATGCACGCAAGCTATTGCTCCAGGCATTTCTGTCGGAAGGCGCTGACCTTTTTGAGGGTCATCCATTTGAGCAACTCGCCTTTGATGCCATTGAAGCGTGGCTTTCCGCGCATGCTGCTCGGTAAAGACTGGTAGAATCCCATGAGTTTTGATGTTGATGCGGTGCGCGCAGATTTTCCAGCACTTGCAACGCAGGTAAACGGCAAGCCGTTGGTTTACTTGGACAATGCGGCCTCCTCACAGAAGCCAAACCAGGTAATTGACGGCACCGCAGAGTTTTATCGCGGCTCCTACGCCAATGTGCACCGGGGTCTGCATCACCTGTCCACCGCTGCGACCGAAGCCTATGAAGGTGCCCGCACCAAGGTTGCAAACTTCCTAGGCGCAGCCAGTGATCAGGAAATTGTGTTCACCCGATCGGTAACCGAGGCGCTCAACCTTGTCGCGCATGGGCTAGGGCAGGGACTGCAAGAGGGTGATGAGATCATCCTCTCCATTATGGAGCACCACTCCAACATTGTGCCGTGGCATTATCTGCGTGAGCAGAAGGGCGCTGTCATCAAATGGGTGCCTGTGCTGGAAGATGGCAGCTTTGATATGGCGGCCTTTGAGGCCATGATCACTGATCGTACAAAGATCGTTGCACTGACCCACATGTCCAATGTGCTCGGTTCAGTAACGCCCGTGCGCGCAGTAGCAGACCTTTTGGCGCCGCGTGAGGATATCACGTTCGTTGTGGATGGAGCCCAAGGCGCGGTGCACATGAATGTGGATGTGCAAGCACTAGGCTGTGATTTCTATGCAATCACCGGCCACAAACTCTATGGCCCATCAGGCATTGGCGCGTTGTGGGGCAAGGCGGCCAAGCTTGCCGATCTTCCACCGTATATGGGCGGCGGAGAAATGATTGATGAAGTGCGCGAAGATGGCATGACCTACGCGCCGCCACCGGCTCGGTTTGAAGCTGGCACGCCTCCAATCGCGCAAGCGGTAGGGCTTGGCCTGGCGCTGGATTATATCGAGGCGCTTGGCCGCGATGCGATTTCAGCCCACGAAACCGATTTGCACAGCTACGCCATGCAGCAAATTCGCCAGATCAATGCTGTGCGCATTATGGGCGATGCGCCTGGCAAGGGCGCCATTATCTCCTTTGAAGTGGAAGGCGCGCACGCGCACGATATTTCCACCCTTCTTGACCGCTCCGGCGTCGCTGTACGTGCTGGCACCCACTGTGCGCAGCCCTTGTTAAAGCGGTACGGTGTAACATCATCGTGCCGGGCATCCTTTGGTGCCTACAATACGCGCGAAGAGGTAGACGTTTTCATTGAGGCCTTGAAAAAGGCCCAGAGCTTTTTCACATAAGGGCTCAAATGTATAAGGTGCATGGGCACCGCAACCGGATGTACGGATGACCGATACAGCAACAGCAACGCCGACCATTGATCCGCAAGCTCCCAATGCAGCTGAGCTAAGCGGGCCGGTTTCCTCCATTCCAGCTGAAGAGCTAGAGCGGCTAACCGACGACATTATTGCGGCGCTGAAGACCGTTTATGACCCGGAAATTCCGGTCGATATCTATGAGCTTGGGCTCATCTATAAGGTTGATATCGACGACAACCGCAAAGTATCGATCCATATGACGCTCACAGCGCCTGGATGCCCCGTGGCCGGCGAAATGCCCGGCTGGGTAGAGAACGCAGTTGCAACCGCCCCTGGCGTGTCTGATGTGCAGGTGGAGATGGTGTTTGATCCACCATGGACGCCTGAGCGCATGTCAGAAGAGGCACAAGTGGCTGTCGGCTGGTTTTAGGAGAGCAAAATGGGCTTCTCACTCATCACGTTGTCGGACCCTGCAAAGGACCACATTTCTACCCTTTTGGCCGATCATGGCCCTGAAGCGGGGCTTCGCCTAACGCTAAAGTCGGGTGGTTGCGCAGGCATGGAGTATAAGCTCGATATTGCCACAACCAAACCTGATGGTGATGATGCCATTGAAGATGGTCCTGCGCGTGTGTTCGTTGAGCCGTCGGCCATGCTCTATCTGCTTGGCATGCATGTTGACTACGAAGTGACGAAGCTGAGGTCAGGGTTTGTTTTTAAGAACCCAAATGAGGTCTCCGCGTGCGGTTGCGGCGAGTCAGTTGAGCTTGTTCCCTCCCAAGCCGTTCCAGCCCAGTAAGAGCATAAAAAAAGCGCCAAACTCATATGAGCTGGCGCTTTTTTTGTCATCGTTCCGCAGGCAATTTTAAGCTGCGTTTTGATGCTCTTTAAGAGTGTTCTCGGAAACAACGCGGTTTCGTCCGGCGTTCTTTGCAGCGTAAAGGCATTGATCACCGCGCTCGATGATTGAAGACACTGTATCTTCTGCATTCAATTCAGCAACGCCAATGGAAATGGTAACGCGGCCCAATGTTTCGCCTGTTGAACGCTTTACCAATTCTTTGCCCATAACAGCTTGGCGAATAGCATCTGCAACTTCTGTTGCCCGTCCAACCTTGGTGGATGGTAGAATGACGCAGAATTCTTCGCCGCCATAACGGCACGCGATGTCTTTGGCAGAAACAGAGCTTTTAATTGTGCTGCCAACCAGACGAAGCACTTGATCGCCAGTTTGGTGACCGTGCGTGTCATTAAACTTCTTAAAGTGGTCGATGTCGCAAACCAGCAAGCTGAAGGGTTCACTGGTTGCATCTGAAGCCAACATGGCTTCTTCCATCGCGCGATCAAAGCGTTTGCGATTGCCAATCCCAGTCAGCTGGTCCGTCATGGCTTCGTAGCGTACAGATTCCAGCGCTTCCTTGAGCGAAGCGATTTCCTTCTCGCTTTCAACAAGTTTGTCAGAAACAGTGCGGCTGCTTTTCTCAACGTCATCAGTCATTGCGATGAGCTTTGCGACGATGGACTTGATTTTATCTTCGTCAGCCGTCTCGGAAAGGTTTGCCGAAGCACCTTTCAGCTCGTCTGAATATCCGCTGGTTTGCCCTGCAGCGTCGTTGATGAGATCCATAATTTCAGAAACTTTGCCTGAGAGCTTTCCGCCCACAGCGTCAACACGCTCTTCAAAGGAGCCTGCGCCAAAGAATTC
The DNA here is from genome assembly GCA_045105395.1 of Devosiaceae bacterium. GTDB lineage: Bacteria > Pseudomonadota > Alphaproteobacteria > Rhizobiales > MH13 > MH13. The sequence goes on from JBGCDM010000022.1 coordinate 6,716, forward strand.
TTCGCGAATATCTTCAAGCGATGCCTGGTCAACCTTTTTGCCAGCACGCAAAATTTCATTGATGCGCTTGTTCAATGCAGGATTAAACCCAGCAGCGTACGCAAACCAAATTTCATAATTTGGCGGAAAAGCCGTTAGCTCATTCGTTTTTATCTTAGCGAATGCGTGCTCAGCAATTTGATAGGTACGCGCAATATCTTCTGGCAAGGGCATGCCAATATCTCCCAGGGCAACAAAATATCCTGACAGAATGGCATGAAGCTGTTTCTAACCAGTTAATTAGGCCCAACCCTAACGTCTAGGGAAGAAGACGCCAGGTTATGCAGCAGATCGCTTAATCGGACGCAGCAAAAAGGCTGGAACATATTCGGTTTCACCAAATGGGCGCCTATCATCGGGGCCATCACGTTCATTACGCCCACCACGGCGACCGCGGCCGCGCTTTGGTTTTTCAGCATTTGCATCTTTGGTGTCGTTCTCGGCGGCTTTGTTGGCCTCGTCCGGTACGTCTTGCTCAGCAATTGCTGGTGTCGCTTCTTGTGCCTGTTGGGCAGCTGCTTCAGCGTTCTTGCGACCACCACGGCGGCCACGACGACGGCTTGGCTTCTCAGATGCTTCTGCTTTTTCAGTTGTTTCTGCAGCGTTGTTTGCGGACTCTTTTACCTCGGCAGGTTCTGCAGCAACTTCTGATGCACCTTGAGCGCTTGGCTCTTCGCCAGCGCGAGGGATGGGCTGGCCAATCATGCCTTCAATGGCGGAAACGTATTTGCCATCAGCTTTGCTTGCCAGCGTGATCGCTGTACCAGAGCGACCTGCACGACCGGTGCGACCGATGCGGTGCACATAGTCTTCAGCATGTGTTGGCACATCAAAATTGAAAACGTGGCTTACCGCAGGGATATCCAAGCCGCGCGCTGCCACATCGGAAGCAACGAGCAGCGTCAGTTCATTGTTGCGGAAAGCATCAAGCGTCTGCATGCGCGAACGCTGATCCATATCGCCGTGTAAACAGCCAGCATTATAGCCGTGGCGCTTAAGCGAGCGCTCAACCACCGAAACATCACGCTTGCGATTACAAAAGATAATGCCGTTGGTGAGGTCTTGCGCACCATCAATAGCCTTGCGCAGAACTTCGCGTTTGCCCGCTGCCACACCGGGTGCATCAAGCAAAAGTTGCGTAATTGTTTCACTGGTGGAGTTGCCACGGGCAACTTCAATACGCTCTGGTGCATGCAAGAAGGTGTTCACAAAACGCTCAATTTCAGGCGGCATGGTCGCCGAAAAGAACAGTGTTTGGCGGGTAAATGGCACAAGCTTAAAGATGCGCTCAAGATCTGGCATGAATCCCATGTCGAGCATGCGATCAGCTTCATCAACGACCATAAATTCAACGCCTGTTAGCAACAGCTTCCCGCGTTCAAAGTGATCCAGCAGGCGGCCGGGTGTTGCGATAAGGATATCGGCGCCTTTTGTCAGCTTCTTTTCTTGCTCATCAAACGATACACCGCCGATGAGCAGTGCCATCGTATATTTGTGATTGATACCAAAGGTTTCAAAGCTCTCGGCAACCTGGGCAGCCAACTCGCGGGTTGGTGCAATGACAAGCGAGCGCGGCATGCGTGCGCGTGCACGGCCTCGCTCAAGCAGGGTTAGGATTGGAAGCGAAAAGGCTGCCGTTTTACCGGTGCCGGTTTGGGCAAGACCCAAAACGTCTTTGCGTTCCAACACATGCGGGATCGCCTGTTCCTGGATGGGTGTTGGTTCACTGTAACCAGCGGTTTCAACAGCGGAGAGAACTTTTTCTGAAAGACCAAGGGTCGTAAATGGCATGCGTGTGATCAATGTCCGTTTTTAGCAAATGGCAGGCGAAGATAGGCAAAAAGTGCGTCTAAAGTGGAAAGGCGGAGGCGTTGTGTCGCTTCAGCGACCCGTTAGTCCGCTAGGCGCATCGGCAATACCAGTGCGCTTTCTATGCCGGATTGATGTCACAAGTTCGTGAACACCCAGCGTTTGCAGCAATGCAATGGCCGCCACATGGCCTCTGGGGACAGAAAAGTCAAGGAAAGCCTAGGCGGGGCGGGCTTTTGCGGCACTAAATATGGCAAAAGTCTGCGTCAAGGGTTTAGAAAGCCTTTCGGTGTTGCCGCAATAGCGCAGAACCAAAACAGCATCTGGTTCGTTTCTCTCCTGGCTGGACAATTCAACCTTACTTTTTTGGAGAATATCTTATGCGTTTCACTCACATTCTTGGCACCACCGCGGCGGCAGCCGTTGTCTCTCTTGGCATGGCGACAGCCGCATTTGCCGATGGTCACAGCAAAGACATTGTCGACACCGCTGTTGAAGCTGGGTCTTTTAACACTCTGGTTGCTGCTGTGCAGGCTGCTGGTCTTGAAGAGACGCTGCGCGGCGAGGGGCCTTTCACCGTATTTGCACCAACCGACGAAGCCTTTGCTGCATTGCCAGAAGGCACCGTAGAAAACCTTCTGCTGCCGGAAAACCTGGAAACATTGCAGGCCGTGCTCACCTACCACGTGCTGCCAGGCAAAGTGATGTCGGCAGACATTGCTGGCCAGGAGCTGAACGTTGCAACTGTTGAAGGCTCAGAAGTGATGGTCAACGCAACTGACGGCGTGATGGTCGACAGTGCCAATGTTGTGACAGCGGACATCGAGACATCAAACGGCGTCATCCACGTGATTGACGCGGTGATCTTGCCACCATCAGCGATGTAAGCTGGTTTTACGCCAAAAACAGAAAGGGCCGGGCGCATGCTCGGCCTTTTTTTGAGTGAGAGAAGGAAATGCCTGCTCCAGACATGATCTGGGGTAGGGGCCGGTTTTCCGTCCGACATCCCAACGAAGTTAAATATCCAGCTCTTCAGTGAACTTGGCGTTTTCCTGGATAAACTGGAAGCGCGCCTCAGGCTTATTGCCCATCAGCGTTGTCACCGTGTCACCCGTTGTGTCGCCATCCAATACCTTCACACGCAACAAGGTACGCTTGTCCGGGTCCATAGTGGTCTCTTTCAGCTGCGCAGGCAGCATTTCACCCAGGCCCTTAAAGCGGCCAATATCTATGTTCCGCTTGCCCTTGAACATGGTTTTCATCAACTCGTTCTTGTGGGCATCATCGCGCGCATAGGCTACCGTTCCACCCGCCGAGAGCCGGTAAAGCGGCGGCACAGCGATAAACAGGTGCCGGTTTTCAATTAGCTCGGGCATTTCGCGATAAAAGAACGTGATAAGCAGCGAGGCGATGTGGGCGCCGTCCACATCCGCATCTGTCATGATGATAACACGCTCATAGCGCAGATCATCGTCGCGGTAGGCCGAGCCAGTGCCAACACCCAAAGCTTGTAGAAGATCGGATAGCTGTTGGTTGGAGCTAATTTTCTCCCGCCCCGCATTGGCAACGTTCAAGATTTTACCCCGCAGCGGCAGCACAGCTTGGGTGTCGCGGCGGCGACCTTGCTTGGCAGACCCGCCAGCAGAATCTCCCTCAACGATGAAAATTTCAGAGTTGGCAGCTCCGGCCTTGGAGCAATCAGCCAGCTTGCCAGGAAGGCGCAGTTTGCGCGTTGCGCTCTTGCGCGCAATGTCTTTGTCGGCGCGCCGTTTCAGGCGTTCATCGGCGCGATCAATCGTCCATTCCAGCAATTTGTTGGCCTGGTTGGGCGAACCAGTTAGCCAGTGATCAAAGGCATCACGCACGGCGTTTTCAACGATTTTGCTTGCTTCTTGCGTTGCCAAACGGTCCTTGGTTTGGCCCACAAACTCTGGCTCGCGCACGAACACCGAGAGCATCGCGCCTGCTGACGTCATAATATCGTCTGCGGTGATCTGAGCGCCCTTTTTAACGCCGGTCAGTTCAGCATAGGCGCGAAGCCCGCGCAGCATGGCGGTGCGCAGGCCGGCCTCGTGGGTGCCGCCCTCCGGCGTGGGCACGGTGTTACAATAGGATTGAAGCGAGGCATCGCCCACATGCCAACATACCGCCCACTCCACGCCGCCATGTTTGCCTGCATTGGGCGTGCGGCCAGCAAACATCTGCTCGGTCACGCGGCGCTCTGTACCCAGCGCTTCTGCCAAATAGTCCTGCAAGCCACCTGGAAAGGCGAATGTTGCCGTTTCAGGTACATCCTTTACCCCTTCCAGTAGTTCGGGTGCGCAGGTCCAGCGGATTTCAACACCAGCAAAAAGATAAGCCTTTGAGCGCGCCATCTTCATCAGGCGGGCAGGCTTAAACTTTGCTGATTTGCCAAAAATCTCAGCATCAGGGTGGAAGCGAACCGTGGTGCCACGCCGGTTCATCGTCTCGCCGATAACTTTTATGCCACCTTGCGGAATGCCACGCGAAAACACCTGACGATACAGTTTGCGGTCACGCGCAACCTCAACTTCTAGATGGTCAGACAGCGCGTTGACGACAGAAATACCCACACCGTGCAGACCACCGGAGGTTTCATACACCTTGCTGTCAAACTTACCGCCAGCGTGCAGGGTGGTCATGATGACTTCAAGCGCTGATTTTTCTGGCATTTTGGGGTGTGGATCAACAGGAATGCCCCGGCCATTATCACTCACGGCCAGCGAGCCATCGGCCATCAGTTCCACCTCGATGCGGCTGGCATGGCCAGCCACGGCCTCATCCATGGAGTTGTCGATCACTTCGGCAAACAAATGGTGCAGCGCGCGCTCGTCCGTGCCGCCAATATACATGCCAGGGCGGCGACGTACCGGCTCCAGCCCCTCAAGCACTTCAATGGATGAAGCATCATACTCGCCGTCATTGGCACTGGCAGGTGCTGCCTTCGCAGGCTTGGGCGCTGCCCGTTTGGGTGTGGGCTTAAGCTCAGGCTTCACGTCGGTGTTGGTGCCAAAGAGGTCAGCCATGCTTGTAGGAACCTATGCGTTGAGGGGCGAATCGCTGAAATGACAGTGCCATGGGCGATGGGACAAAAGCAAAACCCGGGAAGCGTTTGCACCCGGATTTTATATTCAACGCAGAAGGCTGTTGTCGCTTCCATTACGCGCATGTGTGCGAAATTGGGTGGCCAAAGACGAGACGCGTAGGAAGGCTTTCTGTGGGTATGGACTTTATTCAAAAGCGATGTCGGTGAGGACCGCATCAAAGAATGGATAGATATCGCCATCGGCCATGCGTGAAATCACAAAAGCATGGGGGATCATGACGCCACCGATGTTGCGGTAATCTGACCGGCTCACGTGCTCGCCCGACCCGTGGTAGGGTGTTGACAGATCACCGTTTTCTTCAGCCACCATCTGCGTAATCCTGCCTGCCGTGTCGAAATGCGCGATCATAGAAGACTGCAATCCATCCGCCTGCACAATGGCGCGCGCACTGGTTTCATCAATCGGCTGCCAAGTGACAGGGCCACCTGGCAGCAAGCCATGGGGGTAAAGCGCGGATTCCAGAAGCCAACGACGCAGGGAAATAACGTTGAGCTCCGGTGTCTCGCTTTCATCGACCACTGTCAGTGTAGATAGAATTTTCGCCTTCATCTCCATCTCTCCACCCGAGAAGAAATCATAAGCCCGCGCCCATATGCCCGGTACAATCGGGGTGGTAGCTGAAAACATCAGTGCCGGTTCGTTGACTGCGATCACCTGCTCGGCGGTTGTGAAACTGAAGGTTTGTGTCTGCGGTCTGCGGAATTGTCCCTCGGATGCCAGGCGCACCACGCGTGCCTGCGTTACGCCATTTGGAAAGGCGAAATCGAAATAGCGCCGTACTGGGTCGGGCAACGCCGCCATGTCCGCATCAATAGCTGTTGCCAATGGCGCATCACCCGCAATGCCCACAATCCGATCTTGAAACGCGGTGATATCGCGTTCTGTCAGATACGACCCAAAAGCAACCGTCGCGCCAATCCCAACCGTTAGGACAATCGAGCCTCGCACTGTCCATTTCATAAAACTCATCTCTGTCTTCCTTTCAAAATTTAACTGCGTAATCGTAAACATATGTACGGTATTTGCGTAATCCGTAAACTTATGTACATTTTGTGTCAAACGAAAATCGAAAGTGTGGAAAAATGACGAACAAACAAACAGAGCGGCGGGCGCAGATAGAAAGGGCTGCTTTCGAGGTGCTTGAGGAGGTTGGTTACAAAAAAGCCAGCATGTTGCAGATCGCCAAGAAGGCCAAAGCGTCAAACGAGACGCTTTATTCGTGGTACGGCAACAAGCAGGCGCTGTTCAGCAGCTTGATTGCCGCAAATGCGCAAATCGTGGAGGACACTCTGCGAACCTCCATCTCAAAAGACAGTGATCCTGAAGTTTCACTCTTCAATCTGGGACAACTGCTTTTGCAGTTCACCACAACAGAGAAGGCAATCACAATAAACCGGGCTGCTGTGGCCGATGTAAAGGAAACGGGTCTTCTTGCTGGTGCGATTGAGGAAAGCGGGCGGCAAATCATGATGCGCTTGATCGAGGCTCTTATGTCCAAGCTGGAAACGTCCGGAGACTTCAGCTTTGATGAAGGACCCGCAGCTGCTGCAAGGGAGTTCACCGGATTGTTGATAGGTGAGCTGCAAATTCAACAAGCGCTTGGTTCGCTACCCTCTTTGGATGCCGATGCCATTGAGCAACGCGCGCGGCGTACATGCACCTTATTTGGACGATTGTACCGCAGGCAGCAGTAAACGATCCTGGAGGCGAATCGCTGGCAATAATGTGCCGCGGCCTTGGGCCTGGTGGCAAAGGGCGTTATGAGACAGCATCTCAGCGCGGCGCCCAGAGGAGTGACATGGCCAGCCCTCTCTACGACGATATCGAATTGGCCACGTTTTACGATTTCGGACAGAAGAACGAGCGCCATGATTACGCGTTTTGCCTGGACTTGGCCAAGAGCGCAGAAATCGTTCTCGATCTTGGTTGCGGAACAGGCGATCTAGCGATTGCTATGGCGACATCATCCCACGCGACCAATCAAGTTACCGCCGTTGATCCTGCTGAGGGTGTGCTGCAGCTTGCCAGGGCAAAAGACGGAAGTGATCGGGTCTCCTGGGTGCGTGACGATGCGCGCGGCCTTCGCCTCGGCAGAGCTTTTGACATGATTGTCCTTACAGGTCACGCCTTTCAGGTTTTTCTGACGTTCGCTGATAAGCTGGCATGCCTCAAAACCATCGCGTGTCACCTTGAGCCCGATGGCCTGTTCGTTTTTGACAGTCGCAATCCAGAATTTCCCGCATCAAAGGAAAACACACGCGACCGGTCATTGCGTATTTTTTCCCACCCTGTGCTGGGTGCAGTCGAAGCGTGGAACCAATCCCATTATGATAAGAGTAAGCGCATTCTTACCTATGTTAACCACTATGAAGTGCTTGAAACCGGCCAAAGATATGCAGGCGAAGAGCGCATTGCCTATACGTCCCAGCCCGAACTTGCTGCGTTGGTGGATGAAGCTGGGCTGCGTGTCGACCACTGGCTAGGTGATTGGAAAGGCGACACTTTTCATGATTCCTCTTATGATATCATTCCTGTTGGTGGTCTGCGATAAGCATTGGCATGAGAGCGCCTGGTTGGGTGCATGGCCCGAGGCCTAGCCAAGTCTTTATCGTATGGTGTGAGCTGCTTTGCTCCGCATAGCTGTGATCAAACAAACCTTAGGCCATTTTTAGCAAGCCCATCTCCCATATGGGAGATGCCACACATAGCGATCTCTCCTAGCCCTGTAACCAGGGACCTGGGAGGCAAAAAATATGCATGTGGCGCTTAAGCCGACTTCAAAACTGAGCGCCAGGCGTGGGTCATGTTTCTAGGCGGATGTCTCTAGGCCATGTCCCTAGGTGATGTGACCTCTTACTTTGTGGCGCTTGTTGCGATCGCCGTTGCACCGGGCCCGATGCTTTTGTTGCTGCTGACGCGGGCAGCAAGCAACGACGTAAAAGGGGCCATTGGCTTTGCATTGGGCGCAGCGTTGGGCAGCCTCACCATCATCACTGCGGTTTGTTTGGGCATGAGCGCCTGGATGGCAGAAGCCCCTCAAGTTCTATCGTTCAGCAAATATCTGATGCTTGCCTACATCGCATGGATTGCATGGGGCATGTGGAAGAGCGGGTTTGATATGAACGCGCCAGTGGGCATGCAGCGTTCAGGTTTTATCTTGTCGATAGGGGCCGGTTACACCACCTGCATTCTGTCCCCCTACATGCTCGTTCTTTTCCCGTTGGTGCTGCCGGAATTGATCGCAATCAACGTGATCAAGATGCCCGATTTCCTAATCATCACCTTCACGACATTTGCTGCGGAGGCGACCGCAGCAGGACTGATTATCGGTCTTGCCGCGCAACTGCGCCGTTTATTCCAATCAGAACGATCGATGCGGCTCTTCAAGCGCTCACTGGCTTTAATTTTAATGATTGGCGGTGGCTGGATGGCGTTTGTGTAGGTGGTTGAATTTGCCTGGATCAGAGCGGTTTTAAAGTGATCTCTGGGTGTATACTTCCCTGTTTCACTCAGAGTGGGTGTGGTGTGTCCGCCAAGCATATGGTCTGTGCATGATGGCCACACCACACCAAATGGGCCTTTAAGAGACTTGAAGCGCATTGAAAAACAAAGCAAATCGCGTTCTCTTTTTGCAATCTGCACGTGCCCAAGAAAGCTATGAAATTTGAGCGCTCAAGACCAAGAACCAGCTGGGCAAAAAACCGTCGAGATCGACCGGGATATGATCGTGGATCGTATTTACGAGATTGCGCTGGAACCGGCCGCCCTAGAGGCGTTTATCGACCTTTGGCATGAGACAGATCTGGCCGAAAAAGTCTCTGATTTCGACACGTCCTACAAAGTGCATTTGGATCGTGGCGGCTCGTTTCTGCAGCGTGGCCAGAGCGTACGTGCCGATCTTGCGCACTATCTGCAACCCTATGAAAACCTGGCAGCCTTTGTGGTCATGGGATCGCTGGTGGTTGAGGCATCCAACCCTGGTGCGCAATCTGCTTTTGGTATCAGCGCTGGTGACGCTCTGGATCAGCTTAGCCTGCCAGAAGACATACGTGCAGCGCTGATCGCCGCTACGCAAGATGTCATTAACAAACCCGCGCCATCAGAAAAGATCCTCAAAACAGAATTGGCCACCAAAGGTGGTGCCATCTTGTTTCGGGTTGTGCGCCTTGCTGATGTTCCCGAAGAGGGTCCTGCAGCGCTCATCGTTTCCACCCATTTTCATTGGCGCGAGAAGACCGGTGCCCTTTTGGGCAGTATTTTCCAACTTACCAGCGCTGAACAGAATGTGGTCCGCCTGTTGACCGAAGGGCTGGACACTAAGTCCATCGCATCCACGCGCAACACCAGCGAGGGTACGGTGCGCGGACAGATCAAGTCGATCACCGCCAAGATGAACTTACGCTCACAGAAGGATATTGTTCGCCTGGTCATGGCTTTGGGAGAATTTCCCAAATTGGCGGAAGGCGAGGAGCCTGTGGATTTGGCAACTCAAAGTCTGTCGGCAAAAAGCCTGTCCACAAACTGGCTTGAGAGCGAGGTTTGGAAGCCGTTCAAATCGTTAACCATGCCCGACGGCCGGACGATGATGTATCACGATATGGGGCCGCCTAGCGGCGATCCTGTCTTATTTTCCCATATGGGATCCTGCATGGCCCGGTGGTCGCGCTCGATGATCCATATGGCCTTTGAGTGTAACCTGCGCATCATTTGCCCCATTCGTGCCGGCTATGGGCACAGCGACAATCTCGATCTTAAAACCGACCCGTTTGAAGTCACGCGTAGTGATACCGTGTTCCTATTGAAAAGCTTGAACATCGCGCGGCTTCCCTATTGTGTGCAGGGAAGCGACTTTCCTTTCGCGCCCGATCTGGTTGCCCATCATCCCGGTCTTATATCGGAATTGATTGGCGTGGGCGGGCGGCCCTGTCTGCCTGGTGGCCTCAACATGGATGGTGCGGGGCGTTGGCAGAAGTTTTTCGTGACCACTGCGCGCAACTCACCGCATCTGGTTCAATTTGCCTCCAAGGCCGTGATGGCGATGTGCAAACGGATCGGTCCGGAGGCGATGCTGCGCCAATTGTGCAAAGAGTCGCCCTGCGATGTCGCTCTGCTTGAAACAGAAGAAAAGAGGCAAGTTCTTGTGGCCAATATCAGCTTGATGGCCGGAAAAACAACCAATGCGGCGAGCGCTTTTGCCAAAGAATATATCGCGTTTCAGGAAGACTGGAGTGATCGCGTTATGGCCACACGCGACATGCGCGTGCAGATATTCATTGCACAGGAAGATCCGACAATCGACCTTAGTTCGCTACCGCAGTTGCAAGAGGCTTATCCCTGGATGGAATTTGAAGTTGTGCCGGATGCTGGCCTTGCGTTGATTTTCCAGAAGCCAGAAAAGCTCATCGCGCTGATGGCGCAGGCTGCCAAGCGCGCAACGCAGAGCGCTGGATAGACCGGGCTGGCTTGGGGTAGATCCAAGGCTGTTTGATATGCAGGTGTTTCAATTTTTGCGGTAAGCGTCGTCGTTCAAGTCATACGAATTTGCGTGCATCAAAAGCGCCGATTTTCAGCCTTCCCTCTCGCAAAAGATGTTGCAGTGTATAGGCCACAGATAGAGCATCATCGCGGGCATCATGCCCTCTAAGCGGTGGGTGAGAAACCGCATAATACTCAGCCAGTTTGTTGCTGGGTGTGCGCGCTAAATCTTCCATAGGCATGCCCGCTGCAAGCAGCAG
>JBGCDM010000023.1:0-32560 GCA_045105395.1 Devosiaceae bacterium
TGATGCCAATGTTGCTAGCCAGGATGATATCGACGCCTTGTTTGGCTAAGTCATACGCCTTGCCCACAAGCTCAAAGCCTCGGACATTGTCCGGGGTTTTTTACATTGTGCCGACTGTTCACATACGCTGAACAATGCGTCCGCCCGCTGCCCTCTATGGCAATGGCACAGCGCGCCCTATGTTCTCCTCAACGCGCTCGCATGAAGCGCCCTGTCTTTTGAGGAGTTTGAGCCATGAGCTTCCGTCCCGTTATCTCCGAATCCCAAGCCCAGCCAACCATGGAAGGCGCAGGGGTGCATCTGCACCGCGTGTTCGGCTTTGGCGATACCAGCCTAACCGATCCATTTTTGATGATGGATGATTTTCGTAACGATGAGCCCTCGCACTATATCAAAGGTTTTCCGTGGCACCCGCACCGCGGGATTGAAACCATCACCTATGTGCTGGAAGGTGAGGTGGAGCATGGCGACAGCTTAGGCAACACCGGCACGCTGGGCGCTGGCTCGGTGCAGTGGATGACGGCAGGCTCCGGCATTATGCACCAGGAGATGCCTAAGGGTAACGCCAAGGGCCAGATGCACGGGTTTCAGCTTTGGGCCAATTTGCCCTCTAGCCTGAAGATGACCAGCCCGCGCTACCAGGACATCGCAGGCTCTGACGTGGAAGAAATCATCGACGATGACGGAACCCGCGTGAAGATCATCATCGGCAAGTTTTGGGGCAAGAAAGGCCCGGTGGATGGCATCGCCGCTGATCCGCTGTTCCTGGATATTTCCATGCCGCCGAACACCAAAAAGAGCTTTCCGGTGGAAACCTATGCCAGCACGTTCGCCTATATTTTTGGCGGCACGGGCACCTTCCGCGATGCTTCCAATCCGATGGGCATCAAGGTGGAAAAGGAGTTTCAGGGCGAAGAGCTGAACATCCGTGATCTCTCCGGCAATCGTACCCTGGTGCACTTTGACACTGGCAATGAAATTGTTGCGCGTTCAGGCCCTGATGGCATGCGCTTTTTGTTGGTGTCCGGTCAGCCAATTAAAGAACCTGTGGCCTGGCACGGCCCGATTGTCATGAACACCCGCGAAGAACTGATGCAGGCCGTGCAGGATTTGCAGACGGGCAACTTCATCAAGGAAAAAGCCTCAGCCTAGAATGCGAAGTCCCGGGCTTGACCCGGGACCTTGCCCCAGTTGATGGTTCATCATGACCGATGCACCCGTCCACCGCTGCTTCTGGGTCTCTTCCGACCCAACCTACATCGCCTATCATGATGAGGAATGGGGCAAGCACGTTACCGATGACACGCGCCTGTTTGAGAAGATTTGCCTGGAGGGGTTCCAGTCTGGCCTGTCCTGGTTGACGATACTAAAGAAGCGCGAGAATTTCCGTGCCGCCTTTGATGGGTTCGATCTGCACAAAGTTGCTGCCTATACCGAGGATGATGTGCAGCGGCTGCTGGGTGATGCGGGCATTGTGCGTCACCAGGGCAAGATCCGCTCCACCATCAACAATGCTGCCCGCGCGCTGGACTTGCAGAAGGAGGCCGGGTCACTGGCCGCGTTTTTCTGGCGCTATCTGCCGCCAGCTAATGAACGCCCCACGCGCAACACCAAGGAAGCGGTGATGGCGCTTGCCAAAACACCCACGTCCACCCAGCTTTCCAAGGATCTAAAAAAGCGCGGCTGGAGCTTTGTCGGCCCCACCACGTGCTACGCGTTTATGCAGGCCATGGGCCTGGTGAACGACCATGAAGAGGATTGCTTTCGCTATGCGCAATCCGTTGCAGAGCGCGATGCCTTCACAATCCCGGTTTGATGCGCTGAGAAGCCTGATCTATGAGGCTGCCGCCGAGCAGTCGCAGATCGGTGCGCTGGAAGAAAGTGTGAAGTGGGGCCAACCGAGCTTCGCACCCGAAGCCAAGAACATCGGCTCTTCGGTGCGCATCGAGGCTCGTGATGATGGCACCCACGCCCTCATGTTCATATGCACCAGCGGTTTGGTGGGGGAATTTCGGGAGCTTTACGGTGACACCCTGGCGCTGGATGGCAAACGCGCGATTGTTGTTCCCGATGGTCCGTTGCCAGATGAGGCGGTGCTCAAACACTGCATCCAACTGGCCCTGACGCATAAGTTACGCAAGAAAGGGTAGCGGTCGGGCAGTACGCCCGGAGCGACCGTAATACTAGCGCAGCCAAACACACCAAGCCATGGACAACGCTGCAGCGCTTGATCCGGCGCCTTGATTATCACGCGGCACGAGGTCCGGAATCACGTGCTGCACTTGGAGGTGGTTGCATCCCACCTGCACCCCGTCTATCCCTCGCGGCGTCATCTACAGTCCCAACAGCGCCCGAGCGAAACGCCTTTCATGTCGAACAAGAAAACCAAGAAGCCCCAGAAGGTAAAAGCCCGTCTGCCGCGCGGATTTGTGGATCGCGATGCCGGGGATATCCGCGCGCTCGATGCCATGATGGGCAAAATCCGTGGGGTGTATGAGCGCTATGGGTTTGATCCCGTCGAGACGCCGCTGTTTGAGTACACCGACACGCTGGGTAAGTTTTTGCCCGACACGGACCGCCCCAATGAGGGTGTGTTTTCGGTGCAGGACGATGATGAACAGTGGATGAGCCTGCGCTATGATCTCACCGCGCCCTTAGCCCGGTATGTGGCTGAGAATTACGACGCGCTGCCAAAGCCTTATCGCAGTTACCGGGCGGGCTATGTGTTTCGCAACGAAAAGCCGGGACCGGGCAGGTTCCGCCAGTTCATGCAGTTTGATGCCGATAGTGTCGGTGCGCCGGGCGTGCAGGCGGACGCTGAAATGTGCATGATGATGGCCGACACGATGGAGGCGCTGGGCATCCCGCGCGGCCAGTATGTGATCCGGGTCAACAATCGCAAAGTGCTTGATGGCGTGATGGAAGCCATCGGCGTGACGGACGATGCCCAGAAGCTAGCCGTGCTGCGCGCGATTGATAAGCTGGACAAGTTCGGCGTTGAGGGCGTGAAGCTTCTGCTGGGTGAAGGCCGCTGGGATGGGGGGGCACCTGACAAAGGCGACTTCACCAAGGGTGCGGGGCTAGCTGCTATCCAGTTAGACACGGTTTTGAAGATGATCGGTGAGCCCATCGAGGATTATGATGGCGAGAGATTTTTGGGTCATCTGGACTATGTATTCGAGCAGTCCGAGCTTGCTAAAAACGCATCAGCTGATGTGGGTGATTTAGTCAATCTAGTTCAGTCATGTGGATATCAACCCGACCGCATCACAGCTGATCCCACCGTTGTCCGTGGCCTCGAATACTACACTGGCATGGTCTATGAGGCGGAGCTTCTGTTCCCCGTGACCAATGAAAAGGGCGAGGAGGTCGTCTTCGGCTCTGTCGGTGGCGGTGGGCGCTATGATGGTTTGGTGTCGCGTTTTCGCGGCGAGCCGGTGCCTGCAACGGGCTTTTCCATCGGCGTGTCGCGCCTGATGACGCCGCGGAAAAACCTTGGCAAAATTTCCACCCATACCCCGCAAGGCCCCGTGATCGTGTGCGTTATGGATCGCGATATCGACGCGCTGGCTGGGTATCAAAAAATGACTCAGGCTCTACGTGACGCAAAGTGCAGTGATTTCCCAAATGGCATCCGCGCGGAGATGTTCCAGGGCAACCCCAGACAGTTTGGCAAGCAGCTGCAATATGCAGACCGGCGTAACGCCCCGCTGTGCATCATCCAGGGATCGCAAGAACGCGAAACAGGCGTGGTACAGATCAAGGACATGATCGAGGGTAAGCGCGAGGCGGCAGCGTTTGAAAGCAATGCTGACTATAAAGCCGCGCGTACGGGCCAATATGAAGTGCTAGCGAGCGACCTCGTTGCCGAGGTGAAAAAGCGGCTCTCTGAACAAGAGGCTGATCAATAATGTCACGCCGTCAGATCACCGAACTGCTCGAAACCTCTGGCTACATGCCGGTGGAAACGCCGATCCTTCAGCCCGCCGATATCTTCCTGGATCTGGTGGGTGAGGACATCCGCATGCGCCTGTTCACCACCGAGGATCAGGCGGGCGATGAGCTGTGTTTGCGGCCCGAACTCACCATCCCCATTTGCCGCCACCACATGCAAACGGGCGATGCAGCCCGCCCTGCCAACTATGGTTATCTGGCCCCGGCGTTTCGTTTTAGGCCCGATGAGTCCGGCGAGTTCATCCAGGCGGGTATTGAAAGCATTGGCCGCGAAGATACGCTGGCCGCTGATGCTGAAGTGATGGCGCTATCGGCCTCGCTCGCCACGGCGGGCGGGCTTTCCAACCCTTCGATCACGCTGGGCGACTCCGCCATTTTTATGGCGTTTGTGGAAGGCTTGGGCTTTTCACCGCGTGCCATCCGCCGCTTGCGCCGCGCGCTGGGCTCCCGTGCCCGTGTGGAAGCAGCGCTGGAAGAGGTGAGTCGCCCGGCTGGTGACGATGATCCAGCAATGTTGGCAGCACTCTCCAGCGCCGAACCTGCTGAGGCGCGTGCGCTGGTGGAAGACTTGATGGCGTTGGCGCGCATCCAACCTGTGGGTGGACGATCATCGGGTGAAATCGCCGAGCGCTTTATTGAGAAGGCGGCGCGCTATGCTGCCGATCCTTTGCCCGATGCTGCGCTGACATGCCTAGAAGCGCTGGTCCACCTGGAAGTGCCTGCGCGCGAGGCGAGCGATCTGCTCAAGCGTTTGGGCCAGGTGGCATCCTTGCCGATGAATCCAATTATCGCCCAGTATGAAGCGCGCCTTGATGCGTTTGAAGAGCGCAACTTGGCCGTGGATGAGATGACTTTCTGTGGCTGGTCCGGTGGGCGTTTGGACTATTACACCGGCTTCACATTTGAGATGCGAAACAACGGGATATCTGGCGAAGATCGCACCACGCCGCCAGCGGTTTCCGGTGGCCGTTTCGATGGCCTCATGGAGCGGTTGGGCGCAGACAAGACGGTTCCCGCAGTTGGTGCTGCGCTTTGGCTAGATCGCCTCCCAAAGGGAGACGATCAATGAGCCAACGCGATTTCTTTTTGCTCTGTTCCTTCGCAACAACTGCCAGATGGCTAGACCGCCTGCCCAAAGGGGACGAAGCATGAGCGAACCTCTCATTTTAGGTATTCCATCCAAAGGCCGCTTGCAGGAAGCCACCATGGCATCCTTCGAAAAAGCCGGCTTGAAGATCGCCAAAAAGGGCGGCGCACGCGACTATCGTGGCATCGTTAAAGGCCTTGAAGGCGTGGAAGTTGCCTTCCTTTCGGCGTCTGAAATTGCTGGAGAGCTGGCCGCCGGCACCGTGCACTTGGGCGTAACCGGCATGGACTTGGTGCATGAAAAAATTGCCGATCCTGACGAGGTCATTGTGTCAGTTAACCCACTTGGCTTTGGCTTTGCCGATGTTGTGGTGGCTGTGCCCAATAGCTGGATCGACGTGCAGACGATGGACGATCTGGAAGATGTTGCCGCAGGCTTTCGCGCCCGTCATGGCCGCCGCATGCGGCTTGCCACGAAATATGTTCGGCTGACACGCAATTTCTTCCGCGCCCACGGCGTGGCTGATTATCGTATTGTGGAAAGCTTGGGCGCAACCGAGGGGGCGCC
Organism: Devosiaceae bacterium; assembly: GCA_045105395.1. Taxonomy (GTDB): domain Bacteria; phylum Pseudomonadota; class Alphaproteobacteria; order Rhizobiales; family MH13; genus MH13. The sequence goes on from JBGCDM010000023.1 coordinate 5,609, forward strand.
TGCCACCGGCGCGGCTGACCTTATCGTGGACATCACTTCCACTGGCTCAACGCTGACCGCCAACCATTTGCGCATCCTGTCTGATGGTGTGATCTTAAAGAGCGAGGCAACGCTGGTTGCGTCGAAAAAAGCCAATTGGAGCGATGGGCCAGGCGAAGCGCTCAAAAGCATCCTATCGCGTATTGCTGCGCGCGAGCGTGCATCTTCCATTTATGAGGTGCGCTCTGCGGTTGGTGAGCAAACCAAAATTTACCGCGAAGCCTCAGAGCGGTTTGGCTGCACTGCGCCATTCGGTGTGGTGGCAGGCCGCGATGCGCTGGTGCTGCATGTCGAGAAGGCGCACATCTGGGCGCTAACCGATCTGCTGCGCAGCCGCGGCGCCAGCTCCATCACCATTGGAGAATTGGCCTACGTGATGGATGGATCAGCAGAAGCTTTCGCGCCCATCTACGAGGCTCTGGCACTTTCAGAATAAAAAAATGGCCGTCCCCGGGGGTGAGGACGGCCATAGGCCAACTGCGCATCGGGGGACGCTATGGCAAAAATGAAAGCGCTCTAGGCGATCAGCTTAGCTCGGGGGAACCATTATGATCACCGCTTTCAAGTAATACTACGCACGCCTTGTTTGGCTGGATCAGCGTGGTGTGAATTTTTTGTTGCTCTACCAGTGATTGGTGCCTGGCGATCCTTTGATCGGTCCGGTGATCCAGGGGCTCACCCAACCGCCATAAAAATTGCCAGGCTGTGGCGTCGCTTCAATACCATCAACCAAACAGCGATCCATCGGGTGGCAGTAAAACGCCAGGTACCCCGCAATGGGCGCAAAACGTTCCACCGGGTTGGGGTAGCACCAAGCTGAAGCGGGTAGCTTTCTGCCACTTGCCTGCACGTCGAAATAGTGTGCAGGGCCTTTCCATTCGCACATTGAGCTGCGCGAAACTGGTGTCAGCGTGCCATCGGCTACGTCGTCTGGCGGGATGTAATAGGTTGGGGGATGGAAGGTTTCCAGCACACGATAGGCATAGCGGGTGGAGACAATATCCTGCCCGCCAAGGGTGATGAGGATAGGGTAGGGCACAGGCTCTAGTAGAGGTGGGCGCGGATAGGTGCCGACATCCTCAATGGGGTGGAGCGTGGTGGTGCCTTGAATTGGCGCTTGGGTCTTATCTGTCATACCAGCGCATGTGGCGCTCACAGGCTGCACGGCAAGTGGTGTTAGGCAACGCCCAGATAAGAAACGGTAAGACCTGCAATCACGAAAACACAGGCAATGGCAATGAAGGTGGGGCGGGACATTGGTTTCTCTTTACGACTGCGTGTGTGGGGCTCAGCTGCCTGATATGGGAGTTGTCATGGCAGCCAGTATGTCTGCACCGGTTGGTGCTGTGCTGATGCTGGCCTGCGCACCCTGATCAAAGGTTGCGATAAGAACGAAGGCCGCCAAAACGCTCATGCTGAAAACTGTGGTGAGGAACATGCGGGTCATGGAGGTTGTGACGGGAGCAGTCATGAGAGCAATCCTTCAGTTTATGGTTGATCAGCGGTTAACGTGATCCTGTTCTAGGGCCTGCTGGCCCTAACCACTGTGTTCACCATCACAAGAATGAGGGTTGCTCGATGGGCTTTGCGTGGGTCCTTCCAACGCCGCTGCACTAGACGAAAGCGCCGCAATGGGGTTTCCTGCGTCTTTCTGCTTGACCAACTGGTCAAGATCGCGGCTCGCCCAAGACGTTTCTGCGGTGATCGCGTGACCCGATTGCGGCCATCGGGACAAGGCATTTGGCCACACACTGCGCAAGCGTAAACGCGCAAGAGGCATACACCATGGATGGGGCCAATATCTTCACCGAAAGCCTGGCATTGGCGGGGCTTGAGCCCGACCTTGCCGCAGGTCTTTCAAACCTTGCCCGCGAGGCATCACTGTCGACTAACGAGGTTTTGTTCGTGGCTGGCGACCCGGGCGATTCCATGTACGCGGTTTTGGAAGGCAGCCTAAAGGTTGCGGTGATTTCCGCTGAAGGGTCGGAGCAATTGCTGGCTATTCTTGGGCCTGGCCATGTAGTGGGCGAAATGGCGCTGCTGGATGGTGAGCCACGCTCGGCTACAGTTCAGGCGATTAAAAAATCGCGCGTTGCGCGGATCGATAAATCTGATTTTGATCGCTACGCAGACGCTAATCCTGCGATTTACCGGCATATGTTGTCGCTGGTTTCACAGCGGCTGCGCCAGGCCAATGATGTGCTGGCTGCACGCTCTTTCCTTCCGTTGCCGGGCCGGGTGGCAGTGGCGCTGCTGCAATTGGGTGAGACCTTTGGCAAAGAGCTGCCCAATGATCGGCTGCTGGTTCATTATAAGGTGAGTCAGGCCGACTTGGCTGGTATGGTTGGCGCTGCGCGCGAAAACGTATCCCGCATCCTCAATACCTGGAAACGCGATGGGCTTATCTCTAGGGTTTCAGGATACTATTGCATTGAAAAGCCAAAAGAGCTCGCACGCCTAAAGGCCATGTGAGCTTGCTTACCTGGAAGCCATGTGAGCCGGTAAACAAAAGGGCGGCCCACTGGCCGCCCCTTTGCATTTGATAAGATGTCATTTGGTGGTTGTGCTGTTTATACCGGCTCTGGGCGTGCTGCCCAACCGTGCTTTATGCTGGCTCTGGGCATGCTGCCCAACCGCACTGTGTACGTACCGCTCTGGACATTCTGTCCAACCGCATGGGTCTTTAAAAGCGATATCGTAGACCAACCAACGCTGAGGTGTTGTTAAGATCCGTGCTGCTGGCAACACCGCCTGTGCTGGTCAGGTTCACATCCATAATGCTCTGATACCGCACCATGCCTTCCAGCGTCACTTGCTCGGTCAGGTCATAGCCAACACCGCCAGCAAGTTGCCAGGTAAAGTTGGTGTCATCATCGTCCATCAGAACCGTCGCACCAGTACCGTGATCGTTGAAGTTCACGGATGCGAGGCCAAGACCAACGCCTGCAAATGGGCGAAACCCACCAAGATTGGCATCCACATACGCGTTGACCATGCCGGTAAAGGCGGTTGTGTCGCCGGTTGGCGCAGCCACTGGAACGCCGCCCACGGTGTGGTTTTCAACTTCAAAGCTGGAATAGCCTAGCTCGGCTTCCAAGCGGCCACCAAAGCCAGGGAAGAATTGCGCTTCATAGCCGACAAAACCAGAGCCTGTGAGGTTCCAGTCTTCGTACTGATTGGTCACCAGGCCACCGGCTGTGTTGAAACTGGTATCATCCAGCAAGCCGAAGCCGCCGCGCACACCCACATAGGGGCCAAAGGCGGAAAAGCCGGTTTGCACCCGGTCTTCCACATAGGGTGCTGGTGCTGGGCTATAGGTTTGCGGCACGTCTGCCGCCTGGGCTTTGCCAGCAACAATACCGCCTAAGCCACCAAGCGTGATAGCTAGGGCAAAGGCAACAGGGCGCTGGGTGCGCTGATTGAAGGATTTTAGATACGTCATACTCGGGAACTCCCCACACATGTGTTTAAGCGTGCGTGACCCATTAAGGTCGCGGCTGGGGAGTTGATGCGCTTGAAATGTGCCCGATCTTCGCGTGGCCTATGGCAGGGCAAAGGTGTTTGCGTGGCCAAAGCATGACGAAAAAATGGCTTAGCGCTTTGCTGGTACTAAGCCATTGATATTGCTACGTTAGAGGTGCGAAGCCTCTTAAAGTTTTGGTAACGTTAAGTGAACTTCCAAGCGCTCTTCTAGGGCTTAGAAGTTGAAGCGTGCACCCAGCATAACTTGCGTAGAGCCAAGGTCCACTTGGGTCTTTGGACCGGTGGATGAGGTAAGGCCCACATCTTCCACACCTTGGTAGCGAACCATAGCCTCGAGAGTCAGGGCGCTCGTCACGTCCACGCCCACACCAGCCATCGCCTGCCAGGCAAACCCGTTGGATGTATCATCCATCACGCCAGGGGCTGCAGTTACGCCGTGATTGTCAAATTCAACACGTGCCACACCGACACCACCGGCGATGAACGGACGCAATGCGCCGATACCGTAGTCGACATAAAGGTTGGCCATGCCAAAGGTTGCGTTGGTCGCACCGAATGAGACAGCTGATGTGACAGCGGTGCCCCCAACCGTGTGGTTGTCGACATCAAGGCGAGAAGTACCAACCTCGCCCTCCACACGCAGGCCCAAGCCGTAGTAAAGGTCCGGCAGATCAAAGCCGATAAAGGCGCTGCCGACATAACCCACATCATACGCGTTCTCGACGCGTTGAGGTCCGGCAATGGTGAAGTCTGTATCATTCGCCCAAACGCCGCCCCCGCGCGCGCCAAGGTAGAACCCGGCATCGCGGAACGTGGCATCAAATCTATTGGTTTCAGGCACATCGGGGAAATCAGCAAATTCATCTGTGTCTGCGGAAAGCGCTGCTGTCGCGCCAAAACCAGAAAAAACAGTCGCGGCCAAAAGGGCCCAGGCGAACCGACGCAACATCACACTTAACTCCACTGTGGCGACCGCAAAACGCGCGGGCCAAACGCAAACATTAAGCAATATGGTGAACGGTTAAGGTTAATATCTGGTGAGCATCGCGGCGGAGCATTACAGGGCAGTCTATGGCAGGACTTGGCAGCTGGATGTGTCTGCGCCCTCGACTTCGCGGCGCCAGCATCGCACGCTTGCCCTAACAAAATAGGGACCCCGCACCATGGCCACCAGTTCAACCGCCAAGCCTGCAATGACAATTGATTATGTTGAGTTTACCTCGCCCAAGCTTGAAGAGACGCAAAATTTCTTCACCAGGGCCTTTGGCTGGGAATATATCGACTATGGCCCCGACTATCGCGACATCACCAATGCTGGCCTGGGCGGTGGCATCGAGCGCGGCGAACGCATCGCACCGCTTGTCGTGCTGCGGGCAGATGATTTGGAAGCGACGCTAGAAAAGGTGAGGGCGGCTGGGGCAGAGATCACCAAAGAGATATTTAACTTTCCCGGTGGGCGCAGGTTTCAGTTCAAAGAACCTGGCGGCACTGAAATGGCCGTGTGGAACACGGTGTAACGCCGCATGTGTGCCGGGCTAGATTTTCGCCTCAATAAGATAAGGCCCATCGGTTGATGCCGCATTGGCAAGCGCTTGTGCAAAGGCCTCTTCGCTCTCAACCTGTTCGCCGGGAACACCGTGGCCTGCGGCCAGAGCTACCCAATCCAACAGCGGGTCTTCAATGTCGAACATGGCGCGAGCATTGCGCCCAGGCTTTGGTGCGCCTTGCGCCTCAAGTTCGATGTGAAGAATTTGATAGCCGCGATTGGCAATGATCACGAATGTGATGTCCATCCGTTCACGCGCTGCCGTCCACAAACACTGCACCTGGTACATGGCGGATCCATCACCCGAAATTGCAAAAACGGGGCGCTGTGGGCAGGCAACAGATGCGCCAAGTGCATTGGGAAGACATTCACCGATTGAGCCGCCGGTATTGTTGATCCTGTCATGGCTGGCCGCGGCATTCACCGATGGCCATATGTCGCCGCCAGCGGTGAGCGCCTCATTGACCATTATCGCGCCTTTCGGGATTGCCCTGGCAAGGCCGCGTCCAATGCCCTTGGCCGTCAGTTTGCCAGATTGCGCCGTGGGCAGATTGCGTTGAACGCGCGCGATTGTCTCGCTGCCATCAACACCAACAGCTTTTGCCAGAGCTTCCAGCGTCCACATAATGTCCCAATCACCAAAGCATAGCCGGTCAATGGTACAGTCAACAGGTTCGGGCGTAGAAGGCTTGCCGGGGTAGGCGAAAAAATTCACTGGCGGGTCGGCACCAACAAGAACCAAGCGTGCCACATCTTTTAAGAGCTCTGCATTCGCATCGGCTGGGTAGGGCTGTATTTCAAACGATACTGCCCCCTCTCCAAGTGCGATGCGCGGCGAAAAAAAAGGAGCAATCAGCCTGCATCCCGTGCGGGCAGCAATTTGTCCTGCGATCTCGGCACCGCGGCCATAAAGGGCAAGGCCATTGGCCAGCAGCGCTGTTCCTGGTTTTTGCAAGGCGCGCGCTGCAGCGGCAATGCGCGCGTTGTCTGGTCGGTATTTGGCAATGGATGGCAGTGGGTCTGCTGGTCGCGAACCGTTATCGCCCCAGGCCGCATCGGCTTGAAGGATCACAGTTGCGATTTTTCCATCCCGCGCAACTTCGATGGCCTCAACGCCAATAGAGGCAACCATAGAGCTATCGGTTGCCCGGCGAACCCAGTGAGAAACAGACCCTGCAACACCATCAAGGTCGGAGGTAAGTGGGGCATCATGCTTCAGATGATAGCCAGCGTGGTCACCAACAATATTGACGACGCCAGAATAGCCTTTGCGCGCATTGTGTAGGTTGGCCCAGCTGTTCGCAAAACCTGGGCCAAGATGCAGCAATGTCCCAGCTACATTGCCGCTCATCCTGGCATAGCCATCAGCGGCACCGGTTACACCGCCTTCGAAAAGGCAAAGGATGCACCGCATATCTGGGTGGGTGTCCAAGGCCGCAACAAAGTGCATCTCTGATGTGCCAGGATTTGCGAAACAAACCGTGACGTCCGACGCAAGCATCGTCTCAACCAAAGCTTCAGCGCCGTTCATGCTTATGTCCTCCATCGCCTGCTGCACTCTAATCAGAAAAGTGCAGTGTGCGTCTATTTGAAATGGTGCCAGCAATCATTGGCCAATTGGGTGACATGCCCAGAGTGAAAAAAAAGGCGGACATCGCTGCCCGCCTTTCGTAATCTTGGTAATGGTGTAAGCGCCTCGCGGTTGGGACACTCTCGCATCACGCGGAAGTCCCAGAGCCAACGAGAGTGTCTTACATCATGCCGCCCATGCCGCCCATGCCGCCCATGTCAGGCATTGCAGGTGCGCCGCCATCTTTCTTCGGCAGCTCAGCAACCATGGCTTCAGTGGTGATCAGAAGACCAGCAACAGAACCGGCATCTTCCAAAGCAGTACGCACCACTTTCACTGGATCGACGATGCCCATAGCGATCATGTCACCATATTCGCCGGTCTGGGCGTTGTAGCCCCAGCTTGCTTTGTTCTTGGCGATAATATCACCAACAACAACCGATGCTTCAGCGCCGGCATTGGAAGCGATCTGGCGGGCAGGTGCCTGCAGAGCGCGACGCACAATGTTGATACCAGCTTCCTGGTCAGCATTTTCGCCTTTGCTATCGATGAAGCGAGATGCACGCAGCAGAGCAGTACCACCACCTGGTACGATGCCTTCTTCCACGGCCGCACGGGTCGCGTTGAGGGCGTCATCAACGCGATCTTTCTTCTCTTTCACTTCCACTTCAGTGGAACCACCAACGCGGATCACAGCAACACCACCGGCGAGTTTCGCCAGACGCTCTTGCAACTTTTCACGGTCGTAGTCGGAAGTGGTTTCTTCGATCTGCGCTTTGATCTGGTTGACGCGCGCTGTGATGTCATCTTTGGAGCCAACACCATCAACGATGGTTGTTTCTTCCTTGGTGATGTTCACTTTCTTGGCAGTGCCAAGCATTTCCAGCGTCACATTTTCCAACTTGATGCCGATGTCTTCAGAGATCACCTGACCACCTGTCAGGATAGCAATATCTTCCAGCATCGCTTTACGCCGATCGCCAAAGCCTGGTGCTTTAACAGCAGCAATTTTCAGGCCGCCGCGCAGCTTGTTGACAACCAGGGTCGCCAGCGCTTCGCCTTCAACATCTTCTGCAATGATCAGCAGTGGACGCGAGGACTGCACAACAGCTTCCAGCACAGGCAGCATAGCCTGAAGGTTGGAGAGTTTTTTCTCGTGCAGCAGGATGTACGGATCTTCCAGGTCTGCAGTCATTTTTTCTGGGTTGGTCACGAAGTAAGGCGACAGGTAACCGCGGTCGAACTGCATGCCTTCCACAACTTCCAGCTCGGTTTCAGCCGTTTTGGCTTCTTCCACCGTGATGCCGCCTTCGTTGCCAACTTTCTGCATGGCTTCAGCAATCATCTGACCAATTTCTTTTTCACCATTGGCAGAAATCGTGCCGACCTGAGCAACTTCTTCAGATGTTTCGATTTTTGTGGCTTTGCCAAGCAGGTCTTTCACCACTTCGCCGACAGCCATGTCGATGCCGCGCTTCAGGTCCATTGGGTTCATGCCAGCAGCAACAGCCTTGTGGCCTTCCTGCACGATGGACTGGGCCAGAACGGTTGCGGTCGTTGTGCCATCACCAGCAATGTCGTTGGTTTTGGAAGCAACTTCGCGCAGCATCTGTGCGCCCATGTTTTCGAACTTATCTTCCAGTTCGATTTCTTTGGCCACAGACACACCATCTTTGGTGATGCGCGGAGCGCCAAAGGATTTGTCGAGAACGACGTTGCGGCCTTTAGGGCCCAGGGTCACCTTCACCGCGTCGGCGAGGGTATTGACGCCGGTCAGCATACGTTCGCGTGCTGAGCGGCCAAAAACTACTTCTTTAGAAGCCATGTTTGAATTCCTTGAGTTGATACGCATTTCGCGGCGCTCGTTCCCTTGAGAACGGAGCGAGAAATGCAAACGTCAAAATGAAAGAGAAGAGGGTTTTGATCAGCCTATCAGCCAACCACGCCCATGATGTCGCTTTCTTTCATGATCAACAGGTCTTCGCCGTCAATCTTCACTTCGGTGCCGGACCATTTGCCGAAAAGCACACGGTCGCCAGATTTCACGTCAAGCGCTTGAACTTTACCAGCGTCGTCACGCGCGCCAGGGCCTACGGAGACGATTTCGCCTTCCTGTGTCTTCTCTTTAGCGGTGTCGGGGATGATGATCCCACCGGCGGTTTTCTCATCGGAGTCGATGCGACGCACCACCACACGATCATGCAAGGGACGAAATGCCATTTGTGTCCTCATCCTTGGTTTATGCGCGACCGAAATGGTCGCTGCGGTCTTGGTTGAACTGTTGGCGCCCACTGAGGCGCCTGAAACGCAAGTTAGCACTCGCTATGGGTGAGTGCTAACGCGATGGGGAGATAAGGATGGCTACCTAGCCTGTCAAGGATGGCACGGGGAAAAGAATTGCTGTGTTGGGCGTGATGGTGGTGGTTATGGTTAACCCAAGGTTAAGCACCCTTCTCCCCACGCATCACGATCCACGTGCCAGCCACAATAAACCCGCAGCCCACAAAAAGCCGCCAGCCGGGCATCTCGTTGAACAGCAACAGCCCATAAAGCGCTGCCCAGATAAGGCTGGTATATTCCATCGGCCCCAAGCGGGCAGCGTTGGCATGCTTAAAGCCCCAAGCCATGAAAATGTGGCCAATGGTGCCAAGCAGCCCTATGCCGAGCGCAAAAAGGAGCGTGAAGCCATCGGGCGCAACAAAAGCTCGCCCATCCAAGGAAAAGCCAAGCACAGCAAGTGCCAGAAACGGGGCTGAAATAAGCGCAGAAAACCCGCTTTGCAGCATGATCATGGTTGGCACAGGATCGCTGGCTGCGTGCAGCCGCGTTAGCACCATGGCACCTGCATAAAAAACCGATGCCACCGCTGCCGCAATGTAACCTGATAGCGCACCGGTAAGCGCTTGCCCTTCAGCAAATGCCCCAGACGAAATAACAGCAACCCCAATAAGGCCAATAAAAATGGCGATCCAGGTTTGTCGCCCAACAGGCTCCTTCAAAATTAGCCAGCCCAACAGCGCAAGATAAATTGGTGCGGTGAACGCAATGGCCGTCGCCTCAGCCAGCGGAACCACCGACAAGGCATAGAAAAAGCACCCGGCCACCGCGACAATCAGAACCGAACGCTGCAAGGCTCGGCGGACACTGCCCCAATTGGGCAAAACCAAGCGACCAAGTGTAATCATAACGCCCACAATGGTGCCCGCGATCAGCGTGCCTGCCGCATAACGCATCACCAAAATTTGCGGAATGCCGTAGTTGGCTGTCCAATATTTGATGCCAGCATCCATGAGCGTGAGGATGGCGATGGCAATGAGAACCGATCCCATGGCTGAGCGTTCCTGCACGCCGCTTGGTGCAGGGTCTGGCACGACCGGCACAAAGCCTGGATGGCTTGCCTGATTGGTTGGGGCGATGGGGTCGGTCACGAGTGCCAAAATGGTCCAAATGAAGGCTGAATAGGTCTTTGCGAAGGGCGCAAGCTGGCATAAGCTTTTGACCAAACAGTCAAGGTCTATGCGCACCCAAGGGCTATAGAGCGGACAACCTGATGCCGCCACCCATGCTGCGCCAATAGGGGGATAAACTATGCTCGATCATGATGCCGGCCATCCTGCTGCAGGCACCACGCCGCTTTCTGCGCCCAATGATTTGGAAGCTTTTTGGATGCCCTACAGCGCCAATAGAGCGTTTAAGGAAAGCCCGCGCATGATCACTGGGGCCAAGGACAATCATTACTTTACCCCTGATGGGCGTTCGATTCTGGATGGAACGGCGGGCCTGTGGTGCTGCAACGCTGGCCATTGCCGCGCTCCTGTTGTTGAGGCCATTCAGCGCCAAGCGGCCGATCTTGATTTCGCTCCAACATTCCAATTTGGCCACCCGATTGCCTTTGAGCTTGCCTCGCGCATTGCTGGCGAGGCGCCGGAAGGGCTGGATCATGTGTTCTTTGCCAACTCTGGTTCTGAGGGCGTGGACACGGCGCTTAAAATCGCGCTCGCCTACCACAAGATGCGCGGCGAGGGTGGGCGCACGCGGCTCATCGGGCGTGAGCGCGGCTATCACGGCTCCGGCTTTGGCGGCATTTCTGTTGGTGGCATTGTCAACAATCGCAAATTTTTTGGCTCGCTTCTTACCGGCGTGGACCATCTGCCCCACACCTACAACCGTTCTGAGCAAGCTTTTACCAAGGGCGAGCCAGACTGGGGCGTTCACCTTGCCGATGAGCTGGAAAATATTGTTACGCTACATGGCGCCGATACCATTGCAGCGGTGATCGTCGAGCCGCTGGCAGGTTCCACCGGCGTGTTGCCACCGCCTAAGGGTTATCTGAAACGCCTGCGCGAAATCACATCCAAGCATGGCATTTTGCTCATTTTTGATGAGGTAATTTCAGCTTTCGGGCGTATGGGCGCAGCCTTCGCTGCCGAGCGCTATGGAGTAACACCGGACATGATCGTGTTTGCCAAGGGCATCACCTCTGGCACCGTGCCCATGGGTGGGGTCATCGCCTCAGCCGATATCTATAAGGCCTTCATGGATGGCTCTGCCGAAGGCATGATCGAGCTGTTCCATGGCTACACCTATTCGGGTCATCCTCTGGCCTGCGCGGCGGCGCTCGCCACACTCAATATCTACCGCGATGAAGGCCTCTATGAGCAGGCTGCAAGCTTAGAGCCATTGTTTGCTGATGCTGCGCATAGCCATCTGGCGGACCTTGATATTGTGCACGACATTCGCACCTGCGGCGTGGTGGCGGGCATTGATATTGCACCCCTTGAAGGCAAACCAACCGCACGCGCGTTCGCTGCTATGCAGGATGCATTCTACAACCAGAATATGATGATCCGCGTGACCGGCGATACAATCGCTCTTTCACCGCCGCTCACCTTTACAGAGGGCGACGTGGACCAGCTGTTTTCTGGCCTTAAGAGCACACTGGAGGCTGTGTCCTAGCATTTACGCTCACTGTCTGCGCCGCTCATAGCAATCGATACGGTGCCAACCACCTAAACCTGTGGGCTATTGTGGCAGTCTGGCTTCTTCACTGCCGGTAAAATAGGGCATAGTGAATTGACGAAAAGCTAGCGCATGATTCGCGCAAGCTCTCCATGCGTTTTGATCCTAGGGTGAAGTCTGTATGCGGCCCAGTGTTGCCCTGATCTATATTGCCATCGCGGTGATCTCCATCAGTGTAGGTGCAATGCTGTTTCGGCTGACGCCGTTGCCGCTAGAGATCGCCGTCATGTTTGGTGCGATTTTGTTTTTTGCGCTGGCAGCGGTGGACCAAGGGGTTTCTCGAGCAACAGAGCGTAAAACCTTTCAGCGGCAGCTGGAGTTGAACGATCACGCCTTGCAGGATGCATTCAACGAGATCGATATGATCCGTTCGCGCATGGTTGCGCTAGAAACTGACACGCAGCAGATGGTGGACGCAGGCGTTGCCCCTGTGCACCAAGATATGCAGGCGGTGGGTGCGTTGCTTGCGCAAGTAACAGAAACCGTGGCTGACGCAGACCACCGGTTGATCAGCGTGGAAGAGGGCATGCAAGCCTTCACCAAGCGCCTGATGGTAAAGCCACAACAGAGCACAAGTGCACCGGTCGAAGAGACCACTGACGAACCGGAAGCCGCTAGCAAGCCCAAGGCGGGTGAATCCAAGGGTGACAAAGACAAGGCTGCAACACAAAAATCGCAAACGGTGGATACGCAGGAAGCAGAGCGTTCGCAGGCGCTGCTCAAGCGTGTTGGTTCTGCCATCGCCAATGAGCGCTTTGAGGTTAATCTACAATCCATTGTTACTCTGCCGCAGCGCCGCGCGCGTGGCTATGCGCTGCTGTTCAATCTCAAGCTTGATGGTGCAGGCACATTAGAAGCGCGTCATGCTGTGCCCGCTGCCGAAGCTGTGGATGCTATTGCCGCTTATGACACAGCAATTGTGCGCCGCGCTTTGGCGCTGGCAGAGCGGTTTTCTGCGCGCGAATCCGCCTCCATGGTGTTTATGCCCATCAATGGTAGCGCGCTTATGCAGTCCGGCTTCTCCGATTGGCTGGTGAAGATGCTGACCGATTGCCAGGACTTGGCCGGCCGTGTGGTCATCGAGATACCGCAGCGCGATGTGCGTGCCTTCAGCCCGCTGGATTTTGATGTTCTGGGGCAGTTGTACGATCTAGGGTTCCGGATGAGCGTATCGCAGCTGACCGATGCGCGCTCAGACCTGTTTGACCTGTCGCGCCATGGGTTCCGCTATGCCAAAGCGCCAGCGTCCCTGTTCCTTGCAGGTGACGCAGCTTCCAATAGCGACATCCACACTGAAGACCTTTCCGACCTTGCTGCGCGCAATGGTATGGACCTGATTGTTGATCAGGTGGAGAGCGAGTCACAAGTTGTGGAACTGCTCGATTGCAAGTTGAAATATGGCCAGGGCAATGTGTTTGCTCGCCCGCGTGCCGTCGATGTTGAGCCCAAGCAGGATTTAGATCCAAGCCAAGATCTAAACTCAAAGCAAGAGCTTGCCCAAAAAGATGGCCCTATTGAAGAACCCGGGGTTTCTGCGGTAGCTCAATCGCAGCCAAAAGTTCGGGCTCAGCGTTCTGCCCGCTCCCTTAGCCGCACCGCTTAAGCGCCAAGCCACACGAGATCCTATGACCAACTCTTCTTTGCCCCTAACTGGCCTGTCTAAGCTCGCCACAAATTACGATGTTATCCTGTCGGACATTTGGGGCGTTTTGCACAACGGCGTTACCGCCTGGCCAAGCGCTGTTGAGGCCCTGGAACAATCACGTCAGGCGGGCATCAAAGTGGTGTTGATCTCCAATGCTCCGAGGCCCAATCCATCGGTGCGTGAGCAGCTGGCTGGCCTTGGTGTGCCAGGCGATGTGTATGATGATATTATCACGTCAGGTGATGTCACCCGTCAGCTCCTCACCACGACCTATCGTGATGCAAAGTTGAGCCATATTGGCCCGCCAAAAGATCGTCCCCTGGTGGAGGATCTGCCGGTTGCCTTCACAGCCGATGAGGAGGCGGATGTTTGCCTTTGCTCCGGCCTAACCGATGACTTGACCGAGGAACCAGAAAGCTATCGTACGCGCCTAGAGGGTTTGCTTGCGCGCCGTGTGCCCATGGTTATCGCCAACCCCGATAAAGTGGTGGAGTTGGGTGATCGGTTGATCTATTGCGCCGGTGCGTTGGGCGATCTTTATGAGGAGATGGGCGGGGAAACCATTGTCTTGGGCAAACCCCACGCGCCAATTTACCAGGCGGCCCTGGCGATGGCAGGCAATCCGCCGCTTGATCGCGTGCTGGGCTTGGGCGATTCTGTGCGCACCGACCTTCGCGGGGCAGAAGAAACGGGCTTTGACTGTGTGTTTTTCACCGGCGGCATTCATGCCGGCGAGTTTGGCCCGGCCACTGCGCCAAATGGTAAAAAGGTACAGGCGTTCCTCAATGAGGCGCCCTACGCTGCAAAGGCTTGGATGGCGCGCTTAAGCTGGTAGGGCTTGAGGACCTTTAACGATAGGCCGGCCACCGCCGAACCCATTCGCTCTAGCCGTGAGGACGCGCAAACAAAGGTGGATTGATGCATTGTTCAACTAGCCGAACAGTGCATCAATCGCATCTTGATCCACCTGTGGGCCATCCACTTGCGGCCCATTGAGGATCTGTTCTTCCTTGCGGGTTTGACGTGCTTTTTCTTGCTCAGTGGCAAAGGCTTCGCCGTCGCCTTGAGGCAGGGTTGCCAGCAATTTATCAAAGCGCGTTTCCAGGCTCTTCAGCGTTTCAACAACTTTGGCGATGCGTTGCCCAGTGATATCTTGGAAGGTGCACGCCTCAAAAATATCGATCATCTGGGCATCGACCATCTCTTGGAAGGCTTCAGGGTTGGATCGATCAGCGGCCATGATCGATTCAGCTGATTCCATAATGCGATCGGTTGCTTTTTCGGTCTCTTCAACCACAGCGTCCAGTTCGCGGCCCGCATCTGGAATGTGATCCTCGCGCAGCTTATCCACGCCAAGCGAGGAAAGTTCCATCCGCAAATCAGAAATGTCTTCAGCCGCAGCGCGCACTGCATCGGCAAAGCCGTGGTCAAGTGTGCGCAATGTGCCCTCTAGGGAGTCGGTCATCAAGCGGGCAACATCTAAGGCACGCTCCATGTTTAAGCGCTCTTGCCCTGAACCCTTGTTTACGCACGCAACAATAGCCTCGGCTTGCTTTTCAGCAATTGCGCAAACATCCAGCGTCTCTGGTTTACCCATAACGCAACTCCCCATTTTATGTTTTTGAAAAGCAGCGTCCCGTGCTGCCAATAAAAAAGCGGCCCCTTTTTTATCAAGGCCGCCTTTTTAGATTTTCATAAGGCGCATAAAAGCAACCCTAGTCGCCAAACACGGCGTCAATTTTCGATTTCAGCGTGGCCGCGTTGAACGGCTTCACGATATAGTTGTTCACGCCAGCTTTTTTGGCAGCAACAACGTTTTCGGTCTTGGATTCTGCCGTCACCATAATGAATGGCGTACGCTGCAAAGAGTCTGTGGAACGAACTGATTTGAGCAGTTCGTAACCGGTCATCGGCTCCATGTTCCAATCGGAGATGACAAGGCCATATTTACGACCCTTCATTTTCTCCAAAGCTTCTTGACCGTCCTTGGCATCATCGATGTCAGAAAAGCCTAGTTGCTTAAGCAGGTTACGAATGATCCGGACCATCGTCTTGTAGTCATCGACCACGAGAACTGGGATGGATGTGTCTACTGGCATACTCACTACTCCACTACCGCGGCACACGCCGCACGCGTCCCTTAGAAACTGTTGTGGGTGCCCCGTTATTTGCAGCGAAAGCACCCAGCCCGGAAAACAACTTACACATTGGCTTTGAATCCTTCGTTAATGGCGAAGATTTTTTCCAACCTGGCATTTCCAGTGGCGGGATGCATGCCGTGTCACCTCAGATCGGTTATCGGACAATCGCCGCATAGCGCACTGATCCACCGGCCTCTAAAGTCTTTTGTGCAGCGCACGCTTTTGGGTTTTTTGGAGAAACTGCTTTGCAAAAGAACTATCTGGAGCTTCAGCCCCACGCCTTTGAAGATTTGCATGTGGGCAAAGCTGAAACTTACAGCCGTAAGGTTTCAACATCGGACGTGGTGGGGTTTGCCGAGATTTCCGGCGATCGAAACCCTATCCACTTGTCCGAGCATTTTGCTGCACATACGCCGTTCAAGTCACGCATTGCCCATGGTCTTTACACAGCCAGCCTTATTTCGGCAGTTCTGGGCACCAAGCTGCCTGGTCCTGGGGCGGTCTATTTATCCCAAACCCTCAAGTTTCTCGCCCCCGTTCACATTGATGACGTTGTGGACGTTGTTGTGGAAGTCTTGGAACTGATCCCTGAAAAACGACGGGCACGCCTGTCGTGCATCTGCAAGGTGGCAGGCAATCGTGTTTTGGAGGGTGAGGCCCTGGTTATGGTGCCCACCAGAGAACAACTGCCACTTGCTTGATCCGGGCGTGAGTGATCAGTAAAGCGAGCAGGCTCTTAATCCACTAAGGCTGAAATTTTGCTGCGTCTTGCCCAACCTGATAACCCGCCCGATCCCACCGCTCCCCGTGTGGTGATGATCGGTAATTTTGATGGCTTCCACCGTGGGCACCAAAGTGTGGCGCAGGCAGCTTTGGAAGTCGCGCAGGCCCAAGGCGGCGAGGTCTGGTTGCTGACATTTGATCCGCATCCGCGCGCTTTCTTCTCAGCCTCGCACAATGCACTGTCGTCTTCTGATGTAGAGGCGCGGTTGGTTCAGGCTCTGGGCCTTAATGGCATCTACACGCTAACCTTTGACAAGGCGCTTTCCAGTCAGTCACCGCAGCAATTTATCGCTGATAATATTGTCGCGCGCATGCAGGCCAGTTGCGTGGTGGTTGGTCATGATTTCCGCTTTGGCAAAGGCCGGGCAGGGGATGCGTCGGTGCTGCGGGATCATGGTGGGTTTCGCGTTGTGGAGGTTGATGCTTTTGCTGATGAAGGCGGGCAAACCGTTTCGTCCACCCGTATTCGTGCGGCGCTGTCCAAGGGGCATTTGCATGAGGCAAACGCGTTGCTTGGCCATCGTTACTTCGTCATGGGCGAGGTCGAACACGGCGAAAAGCGTGGGCGTGAGCTTGGCTATCCAACAGCCAACATCGCGCTTGATGCCGGCAACGCGCTGGCCCATGGCATCTATGCCACGACCATAAAAGTGGGCGGGTCGGTCTATCCATCGGTTGCAAGTTTTGGGCGGCGGCCAACCTTTGGCGATAAGCCACCACTGCTTGAAGTGCATCTGTTTGACTATTCAGGCGATCTTTATGGCCAACAGGTTGAGGTCGCTTTTCACAGCTATTTGCGCCCCGAGCTAAAGTTTGATGGTGTGGAGCCGCTGATTGCGCAAATGGATCAGGACAGTGTGCAGGCGCATGCAGCACTGGCTGCCGCCCAGCCTTTATCACCGCTCGATTTGGAACTTGGTTTGGTGCGCGCTAATGCCGTGCCTGTGTAACGCTTTATTTCTTCGCGACGCCTTGATATGAGCGGATCATGGTTTGTCAGACAGTTTCGATCCACACGATACGAATTATCGGCCCGGCTGCCCGCTAAGGGGACTCCTCCCCAGCGCGCAGAGCCGGGAAACCTTCGCCTTTTCTGCTTCAAGATACGATGATTTGAGATCATGACCGAACCGTTCGACTATTCGAAAACCCTTTTCCTGCCTCAAACCGAATTTCCTATGCGCGCTGGCTTGCCAAAGAAAGAGCCAGAAATATTGGCGTCTTGGGATGAGCAAAACCTCTACAAAAAGCTGCGCGAGAATGCCGCCGGTAAGCCGCGCTATATTCTGCATGATGGCCCCCCTTACGCCAACGGTCACCTGCATATTGGTCATGCGCTCAACAAGTCGCTCAAAGATATGGTCACTCGCTCCAAGCAGATGGCAGGGTACGATAGCAATTACGTGCCTGGCTGGGATTGCCACGGCCTTCCTATCGAGTGGAAGGTGGAAGAAGAGCTGCGCAAAAAGGGCAAGAAGAAAGACGATCTGGATACCGTCAGCTTGCGCGCCATGTGCCGCGCCTTTGCCGATGAGTGGATAGGCGTGCAGGCTGAAGAATTCCGCCGCTTAGGCGTCGAGGGCGACTTCGAAAATTACTACACCACCATGAGCTTTGATGCTGAGGCGACGATCGCCGAGGAATTGATGAAGTTCGCTATGGATGGCCAGCTTTATCGCGGGTCCAAACCCATCATGTGGTCCGTGGTGGAACGCACTGCCTTGGCCGAGGCGGAAGTGGAATATCAGGATTATGAGTCCGATACGGTCTGGGTGAAGTTTGGCGTTGGCAACGCCGAGGCAGAGTTGGCGGGGGCCAACATTCTCATTTGGACGACCACGCCTTGGACCATGCCGGGCAACCGCGCGGTGTCGTACTCATCGCGCATTTCATATGGCTTGTTCGAAGTGACTGCTGCTGAAAACGACTTTGGCCCGCAAGCCGGTGAAAAGTTCATTGTTGCCGATGCGCTGCTTGAAAGTGTCACGGGTCAAGCCAAGGTAGAGGCCAAGAAGCTGCGCGCCGTGGAAGCATCTGAGCTTGCAGGTCTAACGCTCCAACACCCCCTTCATGGCTTGGGTGGCGGATACGATTTCTCTGTTCCGCTCCTTGATGGCGATCACGTGACCGATGATGCTGGTACGGGCTTTGTGCACACCGCGCCCAGCCATGGCCGTGAAGATTTCGATATTTGGATGGACTGCGCCACCGATCTTCGTGCGCGCGGTATCTCCACCGATATTCCTTTCACTGTTGGTGATGATGGCTTCTACACCACTGACGCGCCGGGCTTCGGGCCGGATGCTGAAGGCGGTGCCGCCCGCGTGATCGACGATAAGGGCAAGAAGGGTGATGCAAACAAACGCGTCATCGCGGCGCTTATCAAGAAGGATAATCTGTTCGCTCGCGGCCGTCTGAAACACACCTATCCGCATTCTTGGCGCTCAAAAAAGCCGGTCATCTTCCGCAATACACCGCAATGGTTTGTCTACATGGACGTGCCGATCCAGGGCAAAGATGGTGACACCCTGCGGTCCCGTGCGCTCAACGCCATAGACGGCACCACGTTCTACCCGCCACAGGGACAGAACCGCCTTCGCGGCATGATCACTGGCCGGCCAGATTGGGTGCTTTCGCGTCAGCGTGCTTGGGGCGTGCCGATCACGGTGTTCACCCACAAAGAATCTGGCGAAGTTCTGCGTGACCCTGCGGTCAACGCCCGCATCGTGGAGGCTTTCCACGGCGAAGGCGCAGACGCGTGGTTTGTCGAGGGTGCGGCACAGCGCTTCCTGGGCGATGCCTACAAGGCCGCCGACTATGACCAAGTAACCGACATCCTCGATGTGTGGTTCGATTCAGGTTCCACCCACGCCTATGTGCTCGACAAACGCGATGATCTGAAAACCCATCGGCAAGTCGATGGCGGCAAAGATCGTGTCATGTATCTGGAAGGCTCAGACCAGCATCGCGGTTGGTTCCATTCATCGCTTTTGGAAAGCTGTGGAACGCGTGGCCGCGCGCCCTATGATGATGTGCTCACCCACGGCTTTACGATGGCCGAGGATGGCCGCAAAATGTCCAAAAGCCTGGGCAATGTCGTAGCCCCGCAGGACATCATTAATCAGTATGGCGCGGATATTCTGCGCGCTTGGGTCGCCTCAGTGGACTATTCCGACGATCAGCGCTTGGGCAAAGAAATCATCAAAACGATCACTGATAGCTACCGCAAACTGCGCAACACGCTGCGCTGGTCGCTTGGCTCGCTGGCCCACCATGATCGTGATCGCGATTTTATGGCCGCTGCTGATATGCCTGAGATTGAGCGCTACATGCTGCACCGGCTTGCCGAACTGGATGAGACAGTGCGCGGTGCCTACGATCAATTTGATTTCCAGAAAGTGTTCCAGACGCTCTTCACGTTTGCCACGGTTGATCTGTCCGCGTTTTATTTCGATATCCGCAAGGACGCGCTCTATTGCGATGCGCCCTCCAGTGTGCGCCGCCGCGCCTGCCTAACCGTGCTCGATCTAACGTTGGATGCGATCACAAAATGGCTCGCGCCAATCCTACCCTTCACGATGGAAGAGGTTTGGATTTCGCGCCAGGGCGAAGATGCTGGGTCGGTCCATTTGCAGCAATTCCCAGACATTTCTGCAGATTGGAAAGACGAGCAGCTTGCCGCTCATTGGCGCACCATCCGCACGGTTCGCCGTGTGGTCACTGGTGCATTGGAAATTGAGCGGCGCGAAAAACGCATCGGCTCTTCACTAGAGGCAGCGCCAGCGATCTACATCCATGATGGGGACCTGTTTGCGCAGGTCAAAGATGTGGACTGGGCCGAAGTTGCTATCGCCAGCCAAGCATCCGTGCATCAAGGATCAGCACCCGATGGCGCATTTCAGCTAGATGATGTGCATGGCGTGGGCGTGTTGCCGGGCAAAGCTGAGGGTCAAAAATGTGCTCGATCATGGAAAATTTTGCCCGAAGTGGGCTCTGATCCTGAATTCGCAGATGTGACCTTGCGTGATGCCGATGCCTTGCGTGAGCTTGGCGTTTCTAAGGCGGCTTGATGGGGCCTCGTACGCTTGGCATTTTGCTGGCAACATTTGGTCTTGCCATTGATCAGGCGGTGAAAACCTGGCTGCTTTTCGGCTTTGATTTGGCCAGCAAGGGCCGCGTGGCGATCACGCCATTCTTTGACCTGGTTCTGGTCTGGAATCGCGGCATTTCCTATGGGCTTTTTGCTGCCGATAGCCAGACGCAGGTTTGGTTCTTGGTGGCGGTAAAAACAGCGATTACGCTGGTGCTTATCATCTGGTTGTTGCGCAACGCCGATAGGCTAACTGCGATAGCGCTAGGGCTTTTGGTGGGTGGTGCCATAGGCAACACCATTGATCGGGTGCTTTACGGTGCAGTGGTGGATTTCGCCTCACTGCATGCAGCCGGCTTTTACTGGTATGTCTTTAACCTCGCTGATGTGTGGGTCGTTGCCGGTGTCGCGCTTCTGCTGTATGACGCATTTTTTGTGGGTCGAAACCAGAAGGTACCCCATGAAGATGTGCAGTAGATGCGTGCCTGTTGGTAGTAAGCTGATCTAAAAGTGTTGTTCGGCTTTCTCTTGCCCCATTTCGGGCTTAGCGAGCTGGTTGTTTGTCGATAAGAAGGTTTGTGATGCGTTTGTTCTCTTCCAAGCTCCGCCAATTGGCCCAGCTGGGTGCGGTTGCGGCCGGTGCTGCGTTGCTTGCCGGTTGCGCCTCTTACGGCTCCTTCGATGAGAATGAACCAAGCCTAGAGCAAAGCGTTCTGGGTGGGCTGGTCGAACCGTTGGGTATCACCGGTGAAGAAGAGCCGATTGATTATTCAGCTCGCGCGCCTCTTGTCGCACCGCCTGCAACTGGTGCTTTGCCACCGCCGAGCAGTGCAACGGCAGTGACCGCCGATCCAAATTGGCCGACCGGCTCACGTGAGCGGATGGCGCAGGTGCTGCAGGCAGAAGATCAAACGCTGGTCTTTACCCCTGGTGTCGATGGTGTGGATATCGCCGCCACACAGGCCCTTGCCGAACGCACACGCAACGCTCCGGTGCGAGAGGTTACCGATGGCCGTCGCTTAACGCCAGCTGAAATGCGCCGCGAGCAGGAAATTCATGAAGCGCGTGCCCAAGCCACAGCGCAGCGTGATGCCACAGGTACTGTGCGTGGCCGCCGCTTCTTGACCGATCCACCTGTTGATTCTCGCACGCCATCGCCTGAAGCGCCTTATGGCGCTGAGGCAGAGGTTGAAGAAGAATCTGGCGGTTGGTGGCCTTTTTAACGGTCAAAAGCGATGGTTGGGAGTTTGCGCAACACCGCGTCCACAATCATCACCAAGCTGTGACGTCAGCCCCCCTTACAATAGCGACAAAGCAACCTACCTCCTAACCAACCTAGTTGGTGGGCCTCTCACGTTTGCAATCTCACCTGGGGTATGTTGAAGGAGACAGCCGTGATGGCTTTCACCAATTGGAAGGCCAACGCGCGCCAGCTTTGCTTTGCTCTAGGGGCTTTATGTATGACCAGTAGTGTTTCACCCATCGGCCTCACACCAGGCAACGCTGCTGAAGGAGATTTTTCCTTTGCGCCCGGCGCCAGTCAATTCACGCTAGAAAATGGCATGCAAGTTGTGGTGGTGCCTGATCGCCGAGCACCGGTTGTAACCCACATGGTGTGGTACAAGGTTGGTGCGGCTGATGAGCCACCTGGCCAGTCTGGCATTGCCCATTTCCTTGAGCATTTGATGTTCAAGGGCACCACAAATTTTCCTGATGATACCTATAGCCAAACGGTTTCTCGTCTTGGTGGAACAGAAAACGCGTTCACCTCTTATGACTACACCGCCTATTTCCAGCGCATCGCCGTGGAGCATTTGCCGCTCCTGATGGAGATGGAAGCGGACCGGATGAACAATTTGGTTCTCACAGAAGAAGCCGTTGCATCCGAGCTTAATGTTGTGCTCGAAGAGCGCGCCTCGCGTGTTGATAACGACCCAACCGCTCTTTTGCGCGAAAGTTTCTCTGCAACGCTGTATCAAAACCATCCTTATGGTGTGCCGATTATTGGGTGGCGCCACGAGATGGAAGAGATGTCGCGGCAGATGGCGCTAGATTTCTACGCTCGCTATTACACCCCAGAGAACGCAATTCTCGTGGTTGCTGGTGATGTGGATGAAGCCACGGTTCGCCCGCTGGCTGAGCAATATTATGGAGTGTTGCCCGCCCGCGAAGGCGCGGTCACCGTGCGTCGCCGTCCGCGTGAGCCCGAGCCAGTAGCAGAACGCCGCATTGAGATGCGCGATGCACGCATTGCCCAGCCAGTGGTTCAGGTCGCCTATTTGGCGCCATCGTATACGTTCAACGACAATGAGCGCATGGCCCCTGCACTGGATGTGCTTTCTCATTATTTAGGTGATGGCACCACCAGCCGCCTTTATCGCCACTTCGTGATAGAGCAGCGCACGGCCGCTGCCATGGGCGCCTATTACCAGGGCTCCTCGCTCGACCATGGCACGTTCTTTTTGTTCGGTTACCCAGCTGAAGGCACGAGCCTGGAAGATCTGGAAGCAGCTCTTATGGCTGAGATGCAGGCCTTTTTGGATGAAGGCATAAGCGAGGATGAACTGTCCCGCGCCAAGCGCAACTTGGTTGCGCAGACCGTGTTCTCTCAGGATAGCCAATCCTCTCTTGCCCGCATCTTTGGGGCATCATTGGCGGTCGGCGAGGATCTATCAGATGTTCAGGAGTGGCCCTCACGCATTGGCGCCGTCACCGTGGACGATGTGATGGAAGCGGCGCGCCTGGTTATTCAGCCGCACCGAGCTGTCATTGGCTTGCAGCGACCTGCTGAAGCACCAAACGGCGCCGATGGCTAATCTTCTCTTTTCAACATCCACAACAACAGCCAGGCTTTTCCTGGCGCTGATACTGGTGATCACCATGGCTTTGGCATTGAGCGAACCGCGCGAAGCGCAAGCTGCAGTTAATATAGAACAGCGCACCAGCCCTGGCGGCTTACCCTACTGGCTCGTTTCCGATAACACCGTGCCGCTGGTCGCAGCGCGTTTCGTTTTTGAAGGTGCCGGCAGCACGCAAGACCCCGATGGCCGTGCAGGCGTTGCCAGTCTTCTTTCTGGCCTATTGGACGAAGGCGCAGGCGAGCATGATAGCATCGCCTTTCAGACCATCCTGGAAGACAACGCCATTCGCCTGAGCTTCGACGCTGGTCACGACAATTTTTCTGGTGAGCTAACCGTGCTTGCCGACACCGTGGAGCTTGGTACCAGCTTGCTTGCTCTAGCGTTGAACGATCCACGCCTTGACGAGGATGCAATTGAGCGCACGCGCGGCCAAATAATGGCAGGCATTCGCCGTGATTTGAACGATCCAGAAAACATTGCCTCGTTGCTTTCTGGCAGTACGTTTTTCCCTGATCACCCTTACGCAACGCCCGCGCAAGGCACGCTGGAAACATTGGCGGCTGTAACGCGCGAGGATTTGGTGGCCCATCACGCTGCGGCGCTTGCGCAAAGCAATCTTCATATCGCAATCGTTGGTGATATCGCGGCCCAAGCCGCTGACATTTTTGTCGACAATGCCTTTGGTAGTCTGCGCGCCGAACCAGACTTGAAGCCGATCTCTGATATTGCAATTCCAACTGGCGTGGTGGGTTTTGAGCAGCAGGACGTTGCCCAAACCATCATCCGTTTTGCCATTCCTGGCCTTGAACGCGACGATCCTGATTTTCTGACCGCATTTGTGATGAACCACATTGTTGGTGGCGGCACGTTTTCCTCACGCATGTTCCGTGAAGTGCGCCAGAAGCGTGGCCTGACATATTCGGTGTTCACCTATCTGGCCGCTCGGGATCATGCGCCCATGTTCGCAGGTGGTGCCTCCACACGGCCTGAACGTGCACAAGAAACGCTTGATGTGATGCGTGAGGTTATCGGTGCGTTTGTGGCCGATGGGCCAACCGAAGATGAACTGCAGCAAGCCAAGGACTTCCTCATCGGCTCTTATCCGCTGCGCTTTGATTCTTCTCAGAAGATCGCCCAACAGTTGGTCGGTATGCAATTAGAAGAGATGCCAGCCAGCTATATCGTGGAGCGGGCGGACCTAATCCGTGCGATAACCGTGGATGATGTGCGCCGTGTGGCCCAGCGTATCTTGAATGTACCGCTTTCGCTTGTCATCGTTGGCCAACCCCTAAGCTAACCGCTCATACCCGGAGGGCATGTGCAGAGCGTTCTTGCCCACCAAAAAAATCGCATCCGGCAGCTGCCTGATGGTGTCATCAACCGCATTGCCGCTGGCGAAGTGGTGGAGCGGCCAGCCAGCGTGGTGAAAGAGCTTGTCGAGAACGCGCTGGATGCCGGCGCAGGCCACATCTCCATTACCCTTCAAGCCGGCGGTAAGGCAGCCATTCGCGTCACCGATGATGGCATGGGCATGGGGCCGGACGATCTGCAGCTGGCCATTGCCCGCCACGCCACGTCTAAACTGTCTGATGATGACTTGGTGGACATCCGCACGCTTGGCTTTCGTGGCGAGGCGCTACCTTCCATAGGCGCTGTTGCCAAGCTTTCCATCAGCTCAAGGGCGCGTGGCAGCGAGGATGCGTTCAAGATTACGGTGTCAGGTGGGCAAACATCACAACTGGCACCAGCACCGCTCTCCGCAGGCACCGCTATCGACGTAGAAGATCTTTTCTTCGCCGTGCCAGCGCGATTGAAATTTCTAAAATCGGATCAGGCAGAAACCACAGCCGTGGCTGATACCATCCGTCGTTTGGCATTGGCTGCCCCCAAGGTTGGGTTTCGGCTGCAATCTGAGCGGCGAACCATTCTCGATCTTACCCCTGCGGACACTGAATTGCCGTTTATCAGCGCGTTGGAGTTTCGCGTTGCTGATATGCTTGGCCCGGATGCGCGCACCAATATGAGGCCCTTACACGCCACACGCGAAGGGCTATCGCTGGAAGGTATGGTAGGCCTACCAACCTGGCACCGCGCAACCACGCGTGACATTTATCTGATGGTCAATGATCGCCCGGTGCGAGACCGCCTGCTCACCGGGGCTATCCGCGCAGCCTATTCCGATCTTATGCCGCGTGATCGCTTTCCTGTGGTCATCATTGCCATCGCAATTGATCCGGCTCGTGTGGATGTGAATGTACATCCACAAAAATCCGATGTTCGCTTTCAAAATCCAGGGCATATGCGCGGGCTTATCATCACAGCCATTCGCGATGCCTTGGGTGAGGCAGGGCTAGCTGCGGCCACCAGCCTTGCCGACCAGGCGGTGCAATCCTTTTCTGTGCCTGTCCAATCAACGCACCCAGACCAACCTGGCTTCCAGGATGCGCCCGCCGCCTATAATGCTGGTCCATCCACTGCTCATTACCAGGTAAACCGCTATTACCCAGAAAGACCGGCAACGCTTGTAGGCATGGATATTCCATCCAGCAACGCTGATAGCATTGCTGCGCCGCTTAGTGAGGAGCCGGATTACCCCTTGGGCACAGCCAGAGTGCAGTTGCATGAAACGTATATCTTGGCCGAAAGCCGCGCCGGTATCGTGCTGGTGGATGCCCACGCTGCCCATGAACGCTTGGTCTATGAAAAACTGAAAACAGGGTTAGAGCGTGATGGTATATCGAGCCAACCGCTGCTCATCCCAGATGTAATTGAACTGCCTGCGGGCAATGCACCTGCGCTACTGGAGCATGCCGAAACACTTGCTAAGCTTGGCCTGGTGGTTGAACCCTTTGGTTCCAATGCTGTTCTTGTGCGCGAAACACCAGCCATGTTGGGTGTGTGCGATGCGGCAAGTTTGGTGAAAGATTTGGCCGAAGATCTGGCAGATGCTGGCAGTTCTACCCGGTTAGAAAACCGTTTGCATGCGGTCGCTTCCACTATGGCCTGTCACGGTTCGGTGCGCGCTGGGCGCCGCCTGAAAGTGGATGAGATGAACGCGCTCTTGCGGGAGATGGAAACTACACCGGCCGCTGCCCAGTGCAATCATGGCCGTCCAACGTTCATCACACTGGACAAGAGCCGCCTGGACAAATTATTTGATCGCTAGCGCTTGACCGGCTGGCGGCCAGCATTGCGCCCGCGCAGCATTTTGCCCGTGGCTTTTGCTGTTGTTGCACTACCGCGCGCTAATATCCAACCAATAAGGGCGCCTAGAAGTGCCATAACACCACCGGCTATCGTAAGCGGTATGGCAGGCTCAAAGCGTTCACGTGCACCCTCGACCACGCGTAAGTCAGGCTCACGCAGCACCAGCCAAATACGCTCGAATGGGCCAGCCGTTTCAATGGCCTCTGCCTGGCCTTTCAGCCGTTCATAGCGGTTCAATGTGCCGGATATTTGCTGCCCACGTTCACTCAAAAAATCACTGTCGGTATCGCGATACTGTGCCAGCGCTTGGTCGCGCGAAAGGCCAGCACGTTCGCTTGCGTTATCGAAATCTTCTACCACGACTTCAAGCTCAGCCACTGCGCCGCCAAGGGCTTGGCGATATTGTTGCGAAAACTCCGGCGCTTGGCTCATTGTGCCAGCACCAAGTAGCGCAAGAACAGCGGTGAAGAGACGCGCAATCATACCGAGGCAGTATAGCGCAAAAACTGAAGCTTTGCTGCCCCCATGTAGCGGGCATCAAGAAGCTTAAAGGTCGCAGGGAGCGTCA
>JBGCDM010000024.1:0-26948 GCA_045105395.1 Devosiaceae bacterium
TCGGTTATCGCTGCGCGATGAACCTGTCGGTCCGGGCGGTTGGGCGGTACGCCCAGAGCAGTATGATGCTTGTCCTCTCGGTTATCGCTGCGCGATGAACCTGTCGGACATTGCGTTTGGCGCATGCCAAACGCTTTGGTGACCCCGACTGGATTCGAACCAGTGGCCCCCAGATTAGGAATCTGGTGCTCTATCCAACTGAGCTACGGGGCCCGCCTCCATCTTATGATCCAAATGGGCTTAAGTTTTCAAGCGGTAGCCGGTTTTGAAAATCCACCAGATGATGCCGATGCACACCGCTATGAAAAGACCGATCATCGCTAGGGATAAGCCGATGGCAACATCGGCGGTGCCAAAGAAGCTCCAGCGATAGGCCGAGATGAGGTAAACCACCGGATTAAACAGCGAGATTGTCTGCCAAACTGGGGGCAGCATGGTGATGGAATAAAAGCTGCCGCCTAGAAACACCATTGGCGTGACGATCAAAAGTGGAACCAATTGCAACTGCTCAAAGCTCTGCGCCCAGATGCCAATAATGAAGCCAAACAGCGAAAACGCAAAGCAAATGGTGACCAGCAACACCACCATGGCCAAGGGATGGGCAACATCGACATCGATAAAGGCGATGGCGGTAAGAAAGATGATGACGCCGATAATTAGGGACTTCATGGCTGCGGCGCCAACATAACCGGCAACCACTTCCACAACGCCCACCGGTGCTGAGAGCACCTCATAGATCGAGCCGAGAAACTTTGGAAAATAGATGCCAAAGGCAGCGTTGGTGATGCCCTGCGTCATGACAGTGAGCATGATAAGGCCAGGCACGATAAAGGCGCCGTAGCTGACCCCTTCCACGCTTTCAATGCGGCTGCCGATGGCTGCGCCAAACACCACAAAATAAAGCGATGTGGAAAGCACGGGCGAGATGATGGATTGCAGCGCAGTGCGCATGGCGCGTGCCATCTCATAGTGAAAGATGGCGATGATGGCGTGGAAATTGATCATGATGCCTCTCCCGCACTGGTCGATGCGCGCGCGGATGCATCATCTTCCACCAAGGAAACGAAAATGTCTTCCAGCGAACTTTGCGCTGTGTGGATGTCGCGCACCCCAAGGCCTGCAGCATTTAAGTCGCGCAGCAAAGCGCCAATGCCGGTGCGTTCGGCGCGCGTGTCATAGTTGTAGGTGGCGCTGGTGCCATCTTCGCTGATCGCCAAATTATAGGGCGCAAGGCTGCCGGGTATCGGATCAAGCTTATTATCAAAGTCGATCGTTAGGCTGCGCTTTCCCATCCGCTCGATAAGGGCACTTTTTTCATCCACCAGCAAAATGCGCCCTTGGGAAATAACCGCCACGCGATCGGCTATGGCTTCAGCTTCCTCAATATAATGAGTGGTCAGCACAATGGTAACGCCGGAAGCTTTCAGTTCGCGCACCACCTCCCACATGTCCTTGCGCAGCTCCACATCCACGCCAGCGGTTGGCTCATCTAGGAACAGAACTTGCGGCTCGTGGCTTAGGGCTTTGGCAATCATCACGCGGCGCTTCATACCGCCGGAAAGTTCTTTCAACTTGGCGTCTTTTTTGTCCCAAAGGGATAGTTTTTTCAGGATACTTTCCAGATAGGCCGCATTGGGGCCAAGGCCAAAAAGCCCGCGCGAAAACTTCACCGTGTTGTGCACCGTTTCAAACGGTTCCAGGTTTATCTCCTGCGGCACCAACCCAATCATGCGCCGCGTTTTTCCTGATTGCTTGATGATGTCGTGGCCACCCACACGAATGCTGCCGCCGGTTGGCACGGCGATGCCGCAAATGGTGGAAATGAGCGTGGTTTTGCCTGCGCCATTGGGGCCAAGCAGTGCCAAAATTTCGCCCGTTTCGATGGCAAGATCGATGGCTTTGAGTGCCTCAAACCCACTGTCGTAGGTTTTTTGCAATCCCTGTATGTCGATCACCGGGGTTGATGGTGCGTGTGCAGGTTGGGTCATAAAGGTTGGGTCATCTTGTTTGGCTCAAAGAGATTTGGTCATGGGGCTATGTGTCCCTGCCAGGATAGCGCATGTAGAACGAGCCTATGGCAAAGAAAACCTCAGGCACAAAGAAAGCTGCCATCACCCGACGCTCGCTGGTCCTAACAGCCCTTGCGCTGGGGGCGCAAAGCAGGTCAGGTGCCGCGCAACTATTTGAGCCTGCTGGAGTTCCTGTGTCTAACCTATTGCCAGAGCCTGATTGGTCTTCCCTAGAACGGGGGCCACAGGTGGAAATTAGCGATGTGGTCGATGGTGACACGGTGGAGCTGGTGCGTGGGCCAGATGTGCGCATGGTTGGCACTCAAGCCCCCAAACTGCCGCTGGGCAGGGCGCATGTGGAAGAATGGCCATTGGCGCGCCAGGCCAAGGCCGAACTTGTGCAGCTTGTTGCGCGCCATGGGCGGCAAGCTCAACTTTATTTTGGTGGCCGTAAAACCGACCGCCATAACAGGCATTTGGCCCATATCGTTTTGGCTGATGGCTCAGGCTCACCGGTTTGGTTACAGGGGGCTATGGTTCTGGCTGGCCTTGCCCGGGTTTACACCTTTGCTGACAACCGATCGCTCATCCCCGATTTGCTGCTGCGTGAGCGTGTTGCGCGGGCGGCTCGCCGATCTATGTGGGGCCATGATGAGTATCAATTGCGCGATGCCCGCGACCCGGCAGATTTATTGCAAAGGGTCAACAATTTTGAACTGGTAGAGGGCGTTGTGCGCAATGTGGCGGCGCAAAGAGCGCTCTGGTACCTTAATTTTGGCGAAACTTGGCGCGAAGACTTCACCATCACCATTGATCGAGACCATGACGATGTGTTTGAGAACAGCCAGGTTAATCTTTCCTCGCTTGAAGGCGTGCCCGTACGGGTGCGTGGCTGGGTGATGGACCATGGTGGCCCGCTGATACGGGTGGATCACCCTGAAGCTATCGAACTATTAAGCGAGCAAAGCCGCTGACCGGTTTTCGTTTGTCGCGACGTTTTAAGGACCCCCCATTTTTTGCAGCTTACTTTGATTGCACGACTGGTTCTTTCCACGACCGCTGCCTTGCTGGTGGCCGCATGCTTGTCTGTGGATGGCGAGCAGCCGCTTGTTCCGCTTTCAGCAGCCAATGAGCCGGGACCAACCGCAACCCTTGCTGCTGAAGAGGCGATTGGCGCGCGTGAGCACCCGCGCATTTTGGATGCGTTTGGCGGGGTTTATGAAGACGCAGAACTGGAAACTCGGCTGGTGGCCATGCTGCGGCAAGTTATTGCCGCCTCCGATGAGCCAGGGCGGGTGTACCGTTTAACGCTGTTGGATTCAGCCAGCGTGAATGCTTTTGCTTTGCCCGGTGGCTATCTTTATGTCACGCGCGGATTGCTGGCCCTTGCCAATGACGAAGCGGAAGTTGCCGCGGTTGTTGCCCACGAAATTGGCCATGTTACGCGGCGCCACGCTATTGCCCGCGAACAAGAGGTGCGCACCGCCGCCCTTATTGACCGGGTGCTGACGGACGTCTTGTCCGATCCATCGGCTGCGCAAATGGCGGTGCTTGCCAATGGTGTGTCGCTGGCGCAGTTCTCGCAAAACCAGGAGCTGGAAGCTGACCAGCTGGGTGTGCGCACCATTGGTCGTGCAGGCTATGACCCGTTTGCAGCCGCGCGCTTCTTGGAAACAATGTCGGTCTTTAGCGCGCTGGAATCCTTGCCCACCGATGGCAGTGCGCCAAGTTTGCTGTCCAGCCATCCAACAACGCCAGCGCGGGTGGAGGCGGCTGTGCGCCTTGCTCGCCAGTTTGGCGCGCCGGGCGTTGGGACCAATGAGCGTGATCGCTATTTAGATGCCATTGATGGCATCGTGTTCGGTGAGCCAACCGATGAGGGGGTGGTGCGCGGGCGCAGGTTCTTACACCCAGGCCTTGGCATTGCCTTTGAGGCGCCACAGGGCTTCCGGCTTGATAACACCCCGCAAGCTGTTCTGGGCGCGCATGAGGATGGACGCGCGCTGCGCTTTGATGGGGTAGAGCTGCGCCGTGGGCAAAGCTTGGAAGAGTATTTGCAGGCAGGATGGATTGATGGCTTGGATACAAGCTCCATTCGCATGCAAAACGCCAATGGGTTGCAGGTTGCCACAGCGCAAGCCGCTGCTGGCGGCTGGGTGTTTGAAGTGGCTGTTTTTCAGGTTGAAGATCGGGTCTACCGTTTCATTTTTGCCAACAACACCCGTACCGCAGCGTTCACGCAAGCCGCTGCAAGTGTCGTAACTTCGTTCCGCCGGATGAGCGCTGATGAACGCAATGGCATTGAGCCGTTGCGCATTGAGGTGGTGACGGTTGCGTCAGGGCAAAGCGTTGCATCGCTGGCCCGTCGCATGCAATCGGGTGGTGACGCTGAAGCGTTGTTTCGTATTTTGAACGCGCTTGCACCTGGTGACCGTGTGCGAGCTGGCCAACGTGTGAAGCTGGTGCGCGAGTAGCGCACTGTGCGTCCTAATTCGCGAATTAGGGACCAGAATTACAACCGTTTGTCCGGACAAACGTGTCGTATGTCCGTGCACTAAATCACGTGATTTGGCTCATTTTCGTCGGTGTTTTAGACATAGGATGCGGGGCTTTGCTGCTCGACAAGTGCCGCTTTCAGCTTTTCAAGCGCTCGGCTTTCAAGTTGGCGCACCCGTTCTTTGGAAATGCCAAGCTTAATACCTAACGCTTCCAGCGTTGCACCGTCTTCGGCTAAGCGTCGCTCACGCACGATGCGCAATTCGCGTTCATTAAGTACTTCCAGGGCACTGGACAGCCAGTCGCTTCGGCGCTCGGCATCAATGGCATCACCCACCAACTGATCCTGCAAGGGAGAGGTGTCGGGCAAAAAGTCTTGCCGATCGGCATTGCCGCCATCTTCGCCATCAGACACGGGCGCGTTTAGCGATGCATCCGCGCCAGATAAGCGCACATCCATGGTGGCCACATCGTTGACCGATACACCAATGGCTTGCGCCACCTCGCGGTGCATTTGCGAGGCACTAACGGTGCCATCTTGCGTGATTTTTGCGCGTAAGCGCCTCAAATTAAAGAACAAAGCTTTCTGCGCTGAGGACGTACCACCGCGTACGATCGACCAGTTGCGCAGTATGAAATCTTGGATCGAAGCGCGGATCCACCATGTTGCATAAGTGGAGAAGCGCACTTCGCGTTCTGGCTCAAAGCGGGCAGCTGCTTCCAGCAAGCCAACGTGGCCTTCTTGGATAAGATCACTCATCGGTAAGCCGAAATGGCGGAACCGCGCGGCAATCGCAATCACCAGGCGCATATGCGCTTGCGTTAGTTTGTGCAGGGCATCTTGGTCCTGGCGATCTTTCCAGAGCACCGCCAACGCGTGCTCTTCATCGCGCTCAAGATAGGGCGCTTGCATCGCCTTCTTGATGAAGTCCCGCCGAGGTTCATTTCCACCGCTCATGCTACGCTCCCTTCGCGTATGCTTTTGGCAGGCTGCCCCGGTGTTTCGCCCTTATTGTTGGACGTTATGGGTGCAGCTTGCGCCTTGGCGTCACTATACGGGTTTTTACGATACGTTAAAGGTGCTAGCTCATTTTAAACATTTGAAACCGGTTTCTGATTTGCCGTAATTCTTAGAGAACCCGTCTAAATGTTTGAAATAAAACAATAAATCATGGTTTTTAGAACTAAGCTGCGCCTGGCTTTTTGCAACCTGTGGGCGATAAACACATGCACATGGCGGCCAGCCTACTAGCTGACAGCTTCCTTTGGGTGCCCTTGTGCTGAGCGTGATTCTTTTGAATTTTGGTGGGCCACTACGCCTAGCGCATTGATCCAGCGCGCAAAGAAAAACCCGGCCACACCGTTGTGGGCCGGGTTGCATTTCTTCGCGTTATTGGTCGTTTCAGGCCGCGGCGCTTTGGCCTTCAGCAGTGCCTTCTTCGGTTTCTTCAACCGCTTTCTGGCGACTTGGGCTTTTGGCCAGCGTCTGCTCGATTAAGCGTACGGCTTCTGTTTCGGTCAGGCTGTTGACGGCAGAAAGCTCACGCGCCATGCGGTCCAGCGCAGCTTCATACAGCTGACGCTCGGAGTAAGACTGCTCAGGCTGGCTTTCAGCGCGGTAGAGGTCACGCACAACCTCAGCGATCTGAATAAGATCGCCAGAATTGATCTTGGCTTCATATTCCTGCGCACGGCGAGACCACATGGCGCGCTTCACACGGGCGCGACCTTTGATAGTTTTCAGTGATTTTTCGATCAGGCTGTCTTCGGCCAGCTTGCGCATGCCAACGGTGTTCACTTTGGCAACCGGCACCCGCAGGGTCATTTTGTCTTTTTCGAAGGTGATGACGAAAAGTTCTAATGTCAGGCCAGCAATTTCTTGCTTTTCAATCGCCACGATACGTCCAACGCCATGAGCTGGATACACGATCTGCTCGTTGACTTTGAAACCCTGCTTTTGTGTCGTTTTTTTTGTGGTCGCCATACGCTGACAAACTCCTGTTGGGCTGGGTAAGGAGAGGGGAAGCCCAGCCAAAACACATGCGCACACGGCGCATGCTGTTACCTGTTTTTGCGCTTTTGGGACGAACTCTGCTCAGGCCAAGCCTGTTTCACCCATGCCAATTTTGCCCACGCATCCCTCCATGCGCATTGCAAGGGAGAAAAACCTCACGAACCCTGACCACACAGCAAAACACAGCCAATTTCGCGGCGCTTTTTCAAGCCGCGCTGAACGGGCTGGGGTGTGAATGAGTTAGCTAGAAAGAGGCGGCAAAAATATCCGACAGGATCGAGTTGTCTTCCAAACGAAATGTATACATAGCGCAAAAACGCGCAAAAATCAAACTGTTGCCAGGTAATGGTTAACGCATCTTCATTTTTGTTAAGACCAAAACGCCCAAATACATGGCGCGCAGGGCGAAAGCGTTAACGGGTCAGTTGGCTCAGTCGCCTTCGCCTGGTTCTGCGGAAAACAGCTCCATTTTGCCCGACTTGCCATCAAACTCTTCGGCGCCGTCCATCTGCTCTTTCTTCATGGTGATGTTGGGCCATTCAGAGGCAAATTTGGTGTTCAGCGTCAGCCAGCTTTCAAGGCCAGGCTCGGTATCGGGCTTGATCGCATCTGCTGGGCACTCCGGCTCGCACACGCCGCAGTCGATGCATTCATCGGGATGAATGACCAGCATGTTTTCGCCTTCATAGAAACAGTCGACCGGGCATACCTCCACGCAATCGGTGTACTTACATTTGATGCAGTTTTCCGTGACGATGTAGGTCATGCAGGCAGGCTCCGATAGGCAATGTAAATTGGGGTGAACACAAGGTCGTGGCTCTTCCAAACCGTTTTGCCCCCCCCTTTGTCAAGGCGGTGAAGGGTCGTATGCGCAGTAGCGCTTAGTTGGGCTCGGGCCGTATTTTTTGCTCTTTTGCTACTCAAAACCCGTACGCTTAATCTGCTGAAGGCGTTCGCGCTCATGCTTGGTCGGGCGGCGACCAGGGCTGGGCGCGTTTCGCGGCATCAGCCTTGCTTCTTCTTTTGGTGGTGGCGGTGGCGTCAGATCGTCATACAGTGTCTGCGCTTCTGTGGCTGGGCCGCGTCGTGTGCCGCAGGCAACAACTTTCACAATTTTAATGCCGGGCGGCAGTGCAAGTGTGAGCACATCGCCTGGGCCAATGGCGCGCTTGGCTTGGTGGGTCTTTTCGCCATTGACCCGTACCTGACCATTGTCGATGATTTTGGACGCAAGGGACCGGCTTTTCACCAGGCGCGAGAAAAATAGCCACCGATCAATGCGCAGCTTTTCGGCTGTTTCAGGTTCAGTCTTTGCCATCTTTGCTGTTGCTGTCTTGGCTACCAAGCATGCCTGCTAGCGCTGCGAACGGTGAATCTGGGTCGACCTTTTTCTCTTTCTTAGGCGGAGCAAACGAGTAATCGCGTGGACCTTTGTTGCCACCAGCTTTGCCAGCATTTTGGCGGGGTTGTTTGCCGCTTTGTTTGTTGCGTTTGCCTTTTGGCTTGCCGCGCTCGCCAGATTTGTCGCCCTGCTCACCATCATTGGATGAAGTGTTGCGGGCATTGGGCCGGGCATGGTGGCGCGGTTTGTTGGGCGCAGGGCGCCACACTTCGATCACTTGTTCGGTGGGCTCGTCTTCAGCTTGCGTTGGTTCTGCATGTGCTGCGGGTTCACCAGCCTCTCCACCAGTTTCTGCTGCGTCTGTTGCAACAGGTTCTGGAGCAACCTCATCAGGTGCAGTTGCTTCAACGGCTGTTTCAACAACCGGTTCAGTTGCAGGCTGCTCAGAAGGCGCTGCGTCTTCAGCGGGTGCGTCTTGCGCCGGTGCGGCGTCGGTTTTGACGGCAACGGGAACGGGAACAGTTTTGCGCTCGACCTTGTAGCCCAAAGACTTCAGGACTTCGGAAAAATCATCGCCTGCGCACCCCAGTAGGGATGTCATCTCGACGGTGACCATAAAGCCGTTGTTTTCCGCCGCACCATCAGGTGCATCGCCCTGGGACTGGCCAATGCGGAACGCGATAAGTGGGCGGATAAGATCGGCAAGGCGCTCAAGAATATCAAAGCGCACAGCCCGGCGACCGCATACGCGGAAACCGGCAATGGGGTAGAGGCGCGGATCAAAGCTTTCGTCCACCGGAATGGACGTGCGGCCGGAGGCGTTAAGCTGCGGCAGTTCGCGCAGGCCAGGCTGGTCCAGCCCCTCCTTCTCGCCACCATTTTGCAGAGCCCACAGCGTTGCCAGCAGTCCCGCAGGGGCAGGCTTAAGCAGGGATGGGACAAACAGGGCATAGGCGCCAAAGCGCACGCCATGCTTGCGCAACGTTGCCCGGGCATCCTGCTCCAAATTCTTTACATCGCCAGCGATTTCACGGCGATCAATGGCGCCCAGCTCTTCTGCCAAGCGGAAGCCAATGCCGCGAGCAATGCCTTCCAGGCCTTCGCCAGAGCGCAGGGCCAACAGGCTGCCCAGATGTTTCTCCACCTGATCAGTGAGCCATTTATCCAGCCGCGTTTCCACAATATCGCGTGTGCCGCCGGTTAGTTGCTCATCGGCCAGCAGAATAATTTTCGGCTTCAAGATATCTTCAGAGCCCGACAGTTTGGCAACAATTTCGCCAGTCCAGCGGATGGCGCCATCGCCATCGAGCACAAAGGCAGCATCATCGGCCAAGGACAGTTTTTCTGCCCGGCGCTGAATTTCCGTTGCCAATGCCTTTTGGGCAGCAGCGCGAATGGCCTTGCCGTCTAGATCCTCAGCTGTTGTGTCTGGGGTAAAGCGGAAACCCGCTAACCAGCCCACATGCTGACCCTCAACCTGTACATCGCCATCGCTCGCGATCTTCGCCTCAAGCATTACTTTCTCCCTCAAGCGTCGCATGAGCACGCTGGTGCGCCGGTCCACAAATCGTTGTGTCAGCTTTTCATGAAGCGCATCCGACAGCCGGTCCTCTAGCGCGCGGGTGCGCTCCTGCCAATGCATGGGATCGTCTAACCATGCATTTCTGTTGGCAACAAAGGTCCAAGTGCGTACCTGCGCGATGCGCGCCGACAACGCATCAATATCACCATCCACCTTATCAGAGCTTTTCAGCTGCCCTGCCATCCAATCGTCGGGTACGGTTCCGCGATCCACAATGTGGGCAAACATTTGGCCCACTAGGTCAATATGTTGGGCTGGCGCGATCTTGCGATAATCGGGCAGTTGGCAAACATCCCACAGCACTTCCACCCTCTGGCGGGTGGTTGCGCGCTCTCGCAGAGGTTGGTCACGCAACACGCCATCAAGCGTATCGGCATCTTCTTGCGGCAAAGCGCGGGTGAGAAGGTCATGGCCAGGCACATCATCCAGGCTGTCGCGCAAGGCTTCAACGGATGAAAAATCAAGATTGGCATTGCGCCATTGCAGGCGTTTAACCGGCTCAAAGGCGTGGGTTTCCAGTTTTTCCACCAGATAGTCATCCAGTGGCTCAGTGCGTCCTGTCACCCCAAAGGTGCCATCACGGGTATGCCTGCCTGCGCGCCCTGATATCTGGCCCATCTCGGCGGCGGTCAGCTCGCGATAGTCAAAGCCGTCAAACTTGTGCCGACCTGCGAATGCCACATGATCAACATCCAAATTCAGCCCCATACCAATAGCGTCTGTGGCGACCAGATAATCCACATCGCCGTTCTGGTAGAGATCAACTTGGGCATTGCGGGTGCGCGGGCTTAGCGCGCCCATAACCACCGCAGCGCCGCCACGTTGACGGCGAATAAGCTCGGCCACCGCGTAAACATCATTGGCGGAAAACGCGACAATGGCCGTGCGGCGCGGCTGACGGGTGATTTTTTTCGAGCCATTATAGGTGATCATCGACATGCGTGGGCGCTGAATGATCGTGATGCCGGGTAGAAGCTGGGACAGGAGCCCACGAATGGTGGCTGCGCCAAGCAGCATGGTTTCCAGCTTGCCGCGCACGTTTAAAATGCGATCGGTGAAAACGTGGCCGCGTTCTAAGTTGGCGGCCATCTGCACTTCATCAACGGCCACGAAATCAACATCCAAGTCGCGCGGCATTGCCTCTACGGTTGAGACCCAATACCGCGGCTCTAAGGGGATGATTTTCTCTTCGCCGGTAACCAGCGCAACGCGTTCCTGGCCCGCCCGCGCGCACAATTTTAAGTAAACCTCGCGCGCCAGCAGGCGCAGTGGCAGGCCGATAATGCCGGTTTCATGCGTCATCATGCGCTCAATGGCCATGTAGGTCTTGCCGGTGTTGGTGGGGCCAAGAATGGCCGTCACACCAGCACCAGGTGCCTGCGAGCGGGGGTTATAGGGCATGGGAGAAGACAGAATCCGGGAAAAGGGTGCTGGTGCCCTGTTAACCTATGGAACGTGCCTAGAACAAGGCATGTCCGAATCAGCGATTCCGGCGGTTTTCAGGGTCTGTTCACGGTATATATGGTGGGTAGGGGTGCAGATTGCCACAAGGTGCACCCGCACCATCGGCCTATTATGCTGTTTGCGTTAATCATACTGTCCCAAAATGAGAAAAAGGTGTCGGGGGCCTAGCCAGTTTCACTGGTATGCTGGGCTAGCCGTTCAGCAAGCATCTTTATTTGGTGTTGGGCAAAAATTTCGACACCAGCATCGCTTAGCGCTGCTGCAACAACGCCAGAGCCTGACCTTTTTTCCCCATTGTGGGTGCCACTGTAGATGAAGCTGCTGCCACACGATGGGCTTCCATCGGTTAGCAGGGCAAACTTGCAATTGTGCGCGCTGGCAGTATCTACGGCTATCATGGCACCAGCGCGAAAGCCTTCGCTGACATCTGCGCCACTATTCTCGAAGATCTTTCCAGTTCCTATCAAGACCTCATTGGCGCTCTTACCTGGCTCAATTTCGGCTGGTGGGCGCGGCGTAGGAAAACCGGCAGCGACTTCTGGGCACAGCGCAACCAGCCTGTCTTGCTGCTGCCAGCGCTGCACAATTGTGCTTTCCAGGTGCAAGCCTTTGCCATTGTAGCGCACTGGTTGGCCAAGCAGACAGGCGCTTATCAGGATTTTTGGTTCCATATGCGCAATTTTAGGAATTCTAGCAGGAGGAGTCGAGTGGCCGTCTTAGCTCGTAGACGCACACCTGCAGCGGTCCTTCATCGGTCTGTGCGGTGGTCACAACACGGGCATAAGCCTCACCCTCAAAGACATCGAGCCGGTCCCAGTGATCAGTTAGGTCGGATGATTCCAAGATAAAGACCGATACGGGCTCACCGTCAGCATGCAGGTGAAAGCCAGGATAGCCTGTCCATCTGCCGGTTGTGTTGGTGGTGGCGGTGCCGCGCACCGTGCCTTTGATCCAACGGCCAGAAAGATGCTCCACCTGGGCATGATTGGAGCGGCCAGGGGCCAGCGTGCCGTAGCTGGCAAGACGGTGATTGGCGGTGAATGTGGTTTGTTGGGGCATGGTTTGCTGGGGAATGGCGCCCCAAATGGACTATTGCGCGGCAAAGTCCAAGGCTTGCACGGAAAGCGTGCCGAAATCCAGGCCAATTTCCAGCCGCACCGGTGCAACCAAAGCGCCATCGGCCACCTGTGTCAGCCAGACATACATATTGGTGTTTTGGGCCAGTTCCAGGTTGGTGCGACGGTTATCTCGGTGGCCAGCAATGGGCCGATAGCGCACCCGGCACACAACTGCTTGGCCATTGCCAAATTGCACCTGCTCCATGCGTACAAAGGAAAAGGCGATATCGTAGCGCTGGCGGCCATCAAACATAGGGATTGTGCGGTTACAGGCTGCCGGTCCTGTGGCAGATTCTGAATTGGGCACTGGCATAAGCAACGCAGATACAGGGTCCACCACATCGCGGCGATGCTGGGCGCGCACGGTAACCCGGTTTGGGTGCTCGGAAAGCGGAGGTTCGGCGGAGAGTTCTGTGATGTCGCCACGCGACAGGCGCATGCGCACGATGTTTGTGAGGTCTTCTTCCGATGCCGTCAGATCATAGCTGACGGGAATTGCATTGCTCGATCCTAGGACACCACGTGCAATCGCCTCGCCCTGGCCCTGGCTGACCAAGCGGCCAACGGCACTTGTGCGGGCGCTGATATTGGCGGTGTAGCGGTTGCCATCCATATTAACCGACAACACGCCGGTACCAATGCGAATGCCTGCAAGGCGCGCGGCATAGGTGACCCGCAGGCTGGAAGCCGATGCCTGTGCCTGGTGTGGTCCCGTAACTGGCGCCAAACCAGCTGATTGGTCGATTGTTTGCACTGACCCCAAAAAGGTCGCCAAACCCAGGGCGAGGGCCGCTGACCCTTTGGCAAGCAGGCCGATTTTTGAAATGTGGGCGCGGAAGAATGGGCTTGGGATCACGGTCGTTTGTCCTTGCTCGAGCAGCGCAACCAAGGGGCAGATTGTGCCAAGGCCCAGCGGTGCGACTGCACTTTTTCATGCGAATGCTAGGCCAAAGCCGTTTATCAGCCGTTAACCATGCGCGAATCGTGCCCTCTGTGTCGAACACCTGTTAGCCGAATGTGGCAATTTTGGTGTACTTGCCTTGTGGCTTTCTTCAGGCCGGTTTGGCCCTGAGTGCTTGACGGACAGCCAGAGTGATGCCTATAGACACGCCTGATTTTCGGCTCGCCATTGTTGAGATGGCCTGAGCCTTTTTTGTGACATCGAGCAAATGACCTTTGGGTGAAGCGCACATCGTGCTTTTACCTTTCCGGTTTCTTTGTTCTTGTACCGGACCCGCAGTCACAGCGCGGCTCGCGTGCAGCCCAACCGAATGTAAGGAAGACCGACCATGGCGCGTCGTTGTGAATTGACCGGCAAAGGTGTGCAGACTGGCAACAATGTCAGCCACGCCAACAATAAAACCCGCCGTCGCTGGCTGCCAAACCTGAACACTGTTTCCTTGGTGTCGGATGCACTTGGCCGAACTGTGCGGTTGCGCATTTCTGCCTCCGCTCTGCGCTCCGTTGAGCATCGTGGTGGTTTGGACGCGTTTTTGATCAAAGCACGTGACACTGAGCTTTCGGCTACTGCGCTGAAAGTGAAAAAAGAAGTTCTTAAAGCGCAAGCCGCCTAGGCTTTTTTAAGGTTTCCAATGTCGAAAACAGCTTTCTTTATCGCCGCGATGCTTGGCATGGCGGCGGTTGTTGTCGTGTCCAATGTGCTCGTTCAATATCCGCTGGGCGGCTCTGTTGGACCACTTGCGCTGGGTGATCTGCTCACCTGGGGTGCGTTCACGTTCCCGCTCGCTTTTCTGGTCACCGACTTTGCAAACCGTGCCTTTGGCGTTGCCAAAGCACGCCAAGTGGTGCTGGTTGGTTTTGCGGTAGCGGTGATGCTTTCCATTATCTTTGCCACGCCGCGTATTGCGCTGGCTTCAGGTGCATCGTTCCTGATTGCGCAGATGCTGGATGTTCAACTGTTTGCCCATCTTAACCGCGGTGAAAAGAAGGTTGCTTGGTGGCAGCCGCCTGCTGTTTCCTCATTCTTTGGCTCTATGGTGGATACGGCGCTGTTCTTCACGCTTGCTTTTGCTGCGTTCTTGACCCCGGTGGTTGGCTTTGGTGATGAGTTCGCCACCGCTACTGCGCCATTGTTTGGCCTGTTGGCAGTAGAAGCACCGCGCTGGGTAAGCTGGGCTTTGGGTGATCTGACCGTGAAGCTTTTGGCTATCCCGCTTCTGCTCTTCCCATACCGCGCGTTGCTGCTGGCTACTGGGTTGGACGGGCGGCAGGTGCAGGCGGCGTAAGTCTCTGCGCTGTTGCTAAGTCCCCTACGATTTGAAACCGCAACAAAACGGTGCGCTGGAAGAAGTTTCCGTTGTTGTCGGAGATAATCGTCAGGATTGGTCCATTTGCGTGATCGCTGACCGCGATGCC
Source organism: Devosiaceae bacterium (assembly GCA_045105395.1). GTDB lineage: Bacteria > Pseudomonadota > Alphaproteobacteria > Rhizobiales > MH13 > MH13. The sequence goes on from JBGCDM010000024.1 coordinate 14,402, forward strand.
TTCCATATTGTCGATAATCGTTCCGCCGTCTGCTTCTAGCAACAGTGAACCCTCCACGGCGCCCGCTAAAATGTCGCTGGCGGGCAAATGCCGGATGCGCATCGCCACGCCCTCATCCCAGGTGAAGAACCGTTCCACGATAACGACATCACCACCTGGGAGCATCGCTGCGCCGGTGATGGAAAAATCATCCAAGCGGCGGATTTCAAACGGCACAACTGTTCCATCAGGCAAGATGCGCGCTGCGTTTGGGCGACTGGGCGGGCGCACTTCATCTTCCAGAAAGACCAGCGTTTGTCCCACCAAGGGGCCCTCTGTCATCTCCACAATCGCTTCCAGCCCATCAGCGCGGCCATGGGGCAGGGGCGTATCCTCACCATAGATATGACGGGCAGCACCGCTTGGTGCGCCAGAGGATAGGTCATAGGCTCGCACGGGTTGGTTGCGCTCGGCGATCACCAGCGCTTCCAACCCGTTTGGCCCATTATGAAGGGCTAACCCCTCAGCATCGGCTGTGCGCTTGGAAAGCATCGGTGCGCCAGCATTATCAAGCAGCGGGCCAATGCGGGCATTTGCAAGCGCTGTTGGCGCGCCACCAGGCGTCGTTGCCAGATCAGCGACCACCCAGTGGCCCTCATCGGTTACCATCAACAGTGTTTGGCGGGTCTCTGTTTGCAGAATATCAAGACCAGACAGCGCCTCAAAATTCCGGTGGCGGCTGGTGAGCGCGATGCCGCCCAGATAGGTGAGCACGCCAAACTGGTTACTCGGCACGGCCCTGTCGAATACCGGTAGGGCGGAAGCATTGATGGTGAACGTCGTATCGGCAGTTGCGGGCTGGGCACACAGGCATGCTGCAAGCGCGCACCAGGCGAGCCTAGGATGCAACGCGCCGTCCCTGTTTTTTCCCTGTACTGCGCGCTGATTCTTCATCAAACAGCGCAGCCAATTGGTCCGTCATGGCGCCTGCCAACTCTTCAGCATCCACGATGGTTACAGCGCGGCGATAATAGCGCGTTACATCATGGCCGATGCCGATGGCGATGAGATCCACCGGCGAGCGTGTTTCAATCTGGTCGATCACATGACGCAGGTGCCGCTCTAGATAGTTGCCGGTGTTGACTGACAAGGTGCTGTCATCCACCGGCGCGCCATCAGAGATGACCATCAAGATACGGCGTTGCTCGGTGCGGCCCAGCATGCGGTTGTGCGCCCATTCTAAGGCCTCACCATCGATGTTTTCTTTCAGCAGCCCTTCGCGCATCATCAGGCCAAGGTTGCGCTTGGCGCGGCGCCAGGGCTCGTCAGCTGCCTTGTAGATGATGTGGCGCAGATCGTTGAGGCGGCCGGGCATGGCTGGTTTGCCAGCATTGAGCCAGGCTTCGCGTGATTGCCCACCCTTCCAGGCGCGAGTGGTGAAGCCAAGCACTTCCACCTTCACACCGCAGCGTTCCAGCGTGCGGGCCAGAATATCGGCGCACGTTGCTGCCACCGTTATCGGTCGCCCGCGCATCGAGCCGGAATTATCTATCAAGAGCGTCACCACCGTGTCACGGAACTCGGTGTCTTGCTCCATCTTGAAAGCCAGCGGCTGCATCGGGTCGGTGACGACGCGGGTGAGGCGCGCGCTGTCCAGTATGCCTTCTTCCAGGTCAAAGTCCCAGCCACGGTTTTGCTGCGCCATCAGGCGGCGTTGCAACCGGTTGGCCAGGCGGGCCACTGCGCCAGATAGGTTCTGTAATTGCTTGTCGAGAAAGGCGCGCAGGCGCTCTAGTTCCTGTGCATCGCACAAATCCTCAACCTTCACCTCTTCATCGTATTTGTTGGTGTAGGCTTTGTAGTCGCTCAATGGCTCAAGGACGCCTTGGTTCTGGCGCTGGTTTTGCGGGCTGCCAGAATCCTCGCCCTGCTCAGGCTCATCGCCCTCAGACAGTTCAGAAGCGGACTCTTCAGAAGCTTCACTTTCGCCAGCCTCATCATCTTCCCCGGCTTGGGCCGCATCAGCTTCCACCGAGCCGGTCATTTCATCGCCGGTGGCCTCATCATCATTGGTGTTGTCGGCCTCGCCATCATCATTGACGTCGGAGTCTTCGTCATCTTCGCTGTTATCGGAGGATTCAGGGGCCAGATCATCGGCCATTTCCAGCGAAACCAGCAGATCACGGATCGCGCGGGCAAAACCCTCTTGATCATCGGCAGCATCGGCCAAGGTTTTCAGGTCCTTGCCGGCACGCGCCTCTACATCATCGCGCCAGATGTCGACAATCTTTTGCGCGCTTTTGGGGATCGGCATGCCAGCGAGTTTCTCGCGCACCATCAGCGAAACGGCATCTTCCAGTGGCGCATCGGCCTTGTCGGTGATCTCTTCAAAGTTGCCGCGGTGATATTTGTCTTCCAGCATAGCCGAGAGGTTGGTGCGCACGCCCTTCATGCGCCCGGCGCCAATCGCCTCCACGCGCGCTTGCTCCACAGCATCATAGATCGCGCGAGCGGCCTGGCCATCGGGGGCCAGCGACTTGTGCAGCTTGGTATCGTGGCAGGCAAGGCGCAGTGCCATGGCATCGGAAAGGCCACGCAAAATCGCACCATCCTCGGCGCTCATGCGGCGCGGTGGTTCGGGCAGGCGCGCCGACGTTCCCGCCAGAACAGGCCGGTCAGCAGCGAAGGTGATTTCGATGTCTTCGCGCCCAGCGATAGCCTTCAGGCAGCCAGAAACAGCCTTCTTCAGCGGCTCATTATGCGCAGTTGAACGGTTGGAGGAACGCTGATTGGACCCTGGTCGTGTGCGGGCATCTGCCATGTTAGCTCAGCGCGACATTCATGGCTGAATCAGGAATGTCTTCGCCAAAGCAGCGTTGGTAAAACTCAGCGACCAGCGGGCGCTCGGTCTCATCGCATTTGTTGAGGAAGGACACGCGGAAGGCAAAACCAATTCCACCGAAAATCTCAGCGTTCTGGGCCCAGGTGATCACCGTACGCGGGCTCATCACCGTGGAAAGATCACCATTGATAAACGCATTGCGGGTGAGATCAGCCAGCCGCACCATGTTGGCAACTTGCTCTTTACCTGCGCTCGTTTTGTAGCTGGGTGCCTTGGCCAGTACGATCTCAACCTCAGTATCGTGCGGTAGATAGTTCAGCACAGTGACCACCGACCAGCGATCCATCTGGCCTTGGTTGATCTGCTGGGTGCCGTGATAGAGGCCTGATGTATCACCAAGGCCAATAGTGTTGGCCGTGGCAAACAAGCGGAAGCTTGGGTGCGGGCGGATCACGCGGTTTTGGTCAAGCAGGGTAAGGCGACCCGCCACTTCCAGCACGCGTTGGATAACGAACATAACGTCCGGGCGACCAGCATCATACTCATCAAACACCAGCGCGGTGTTGGTTTGCAGCGCCCAGGGCAAAATACCGTCTTTGAACTCGGTGACCTGCATGCCATCGCGCACAACGATAGCATCCTTGCCCACCAGATCGATGCGGCTGATGTGGCTATCAAGGTTGATGCGCACGGTTGGCCAGTTTAGGCGGGCCGCGACCTGCTCAATATGGGTGGACTTGCCTGTGCCGTGGTAGCCCTGCACCATGACCCGGCGGTTGTGCACAAAGCCTGCCAGAATGGCGAGCGTGGTGTCACGGTCAAAAATATAATCAGGATCGAAATCTGGCACATGCGCGTCGGCTTCAGCGAAGCCCATCACTTGCATGTCAGTGTCGATGCCAAAAACTTCACGCACATTGATGGGCGTATCAGGCACGGCGTTTTCGTTCGCAGCATTGGTTGAAGGCACGGCAAGGGTCATGCGGTTTGTGTCCTTGATGGCAAGGGGCAAAGAGGTGTTTGCAAAGGGCGTTGAAAGTCAGCGCAAAGCAGTGCTGCGCGCTGTCTAGCAGAACGTTATGTCTAGCAGAAGCCTGCGGCTTTCAAGGTGTTGTAGGCTTGAATAACATCGCGCAGGCGCTCTTCTGATCCGCGATCACCTTTATTGAGGTCTGGGTGCAAGCGTTTGGCAAGGTCCTTAAAGCGCGATTTGATGGCTTCGGCATCAGCATCGGTGTCCAGGCTCAGCGCGGCAAAGCTTTTCTTGGCGGCGTTGCCAACGGTACGGGTCTTTTTTGCCGGCTTGGCAGCTGCAGGGTCTGCGCCTTCGCCAAAAAGCGCAAACGGATCAGCCCCAGCATCATCAGCCCAGGGTTTGCGCGGCTTGCCTGAGGCGGTTGGTTTGGGTCCGCGGCGCTTTTTCACCTTCTCGGACTTGGCGTTCTGCGCCCACTCCCATGTTGGACGGTGGCCGGTCATGGATGCTTTTTGATACTTGTTCAGGTCATCATCATTCATGCCGGAGAAGTAATTGTAGGATTTGTTGTACGCCTGCACATGCTCCAGACAGAACCAGTGAAACTCGCCTTCTTGGTCACGGCCTTTGGGCGCGCGGTGTTCGCCTTTGCGCTCGCATTCGGCCCAGCTGCACTGGCGGATAGCCGCTTTGGGCTTATCAGCCTTTTTGGCTTTGCCGCGCGGCTTGATGCGGATGGAATCAAAGATGGGGGAATCTGAAGTCATGGCACCATTATGGGTAAGCTTGCGACATGGACAAGTGTTACGACCAACCAATACTGGTTGGTGCATCCTTGCCGGGGGGATCGCACGCATACCCTTTTTGCGGCTTGGGGTACAGTGCTTCGGTGCCGCAGCCGCTTTCTCATTTGTGTCGTCCAACTTCGCGCAGCGCTTAGCCGTTAGGGTTGGGTAATACAGCTATACCGTGACAAAAAATTTCCTAAAACTATATTCCAGTTGCCTTTGATTTTGCTTTTTAAGCTGTCTTCTTTAAATAAATTCAACACCTAACGTAACGTGAGCATGTTACGCTAAATGTTTCTTTAACGTTATTACTGCGTTTATATTCACTTCGAATTCGCGTAATTGGTCAGTGACCTAAAGCCAGGGGTGAATAATAGCATGATGAAGACGTTATCGTTGCGTGGTCAGCTTTACGCAGGTTTTGGCATTTCTGTTCTTATCGTTGCTGCATTGGCGAGCTATGCGGTTTGGAACGGGTTTAAGAACGCTAACGCGTTCAATGAATATCGCGCCTCTGCTCTGGCGTCTGCTTCCGGCATGGAAACCACAACCGCTGTGCTTGAGATGCGGTTGGAAGTGAAACACTTTCGTGCGGGCCTCACAGACGATCCGGTGCCAGTGATGAACGCGCAAATCGATGCGCTTTACGCCATTGCTGATGATTTGCAGGCTCGTGGCTCAGAGCATGTTGAGTCTTTTCGCAACAAAATTGCATTTGCCGAAACCTATCGGAACGCCGCCCTGCGTGCACGCGACCTTCAAATGCAAATTGATCAAATTCTTCTGGAACAACTCTATCCCAGCGCAACCCGGGCGCGTCGATCTTTAAGTGATCTAGGTGATCAGATTGTGCCAAGTCGTGAACCACAGGCCAGTGCGCTCGTTTCTGATGCCATTCAGAATTTGTTGCTTGGCCGTGTCTACAGCAATCGGTTTTTGACATCAGGTCGAGTTGAGTTTCTCGATCGCGTGTACACCGAGCTTAACGCTTTGGATGCAGTTATGCCTGTGCTTGCGCAACAGCTAACCACGCCAGCGCAGGTTGCTTTGATTGAGGCCGTTCTGGTTGATATTGACCTTTACCGAAGTGTCCAAGCCGAATTGGCAAGCATGGTGCAGGAAAAAGACACCATCTACGCCTCGGAGCTTCAGCTTATCGGCGATGCTATTATGGAAACAGCGGTTGAACTTGCGTATGCGCAGAGGGCTGAACAAGACACAATTGGCCCAGTTTTGTCGCAGAGCTTTACCAGCCAAAAAGTTATTGCCATTTTTGTTGGTCTGCTCGGGATCTTGCTGGCTGCGGCATTTGGATTTTTCTTAGCGAAATCTATTTCGCGACCAGTTGTTGGTCTTACCGCGTCCATGGATCGGCTGCGTCAGCGCGATTATCAGGTTGATATTCCAGCCACGGATCGTGGCGATGAAATAGGGTCCATGGCGCGCGCTGTCGACGTGTTCAAATCCAGTATGATGGAAGGCGATAGGTTGCGCGCTGAGCAGGAGGCAGAGCAGGCTGCCCGTTTGGAACGAGCTGAAAAAATAGAAACTGCTATCAATGTTTTCGAGGGCGAGGCCCAACTGGTTCTAAGCGCTGTTCTCAACGCTGGTGAAAAGATGCAGGCATCCTCTGTTACATTGTCCTCAATGGCTGATGAGGCCAATGCTCAATCTGAGGCGGTGGCCCAGGCTTCAGAAGAAACCAGTACAAATGTCCAAACGGTTGCCGGTGCCGCCGAGGAGCTAACAGCATCGATCTCCGAGATTGGGCAGCAAGTTTCTCACTCCGCGCAAATGTCTCGCGATGCTGTTGGTGCGGCGCAGTTGACCAGCCAAGAAGTGGAATCGCTGGCAAGCACCGCAGAGCGCATAGGTGAGGTGGTGGGTTTGATCAAAGATATTGCAGAACAAACCAACCTGTTGGCCTTGAACGCAACCATTGAAGCTGCACGTGCCGGTGATGCTGGCAAAGGGTTCGCGGTTGTCGCCACTGAAGTAAAGGCGTTGGCAGAACAGACTGCCAAGGCAACAGAGCAAATTGGTGATCAGGTTATGGCGATACAGACAGCCACCAGTAGTTCGGTGGATTCTATCCAGTCGATTACAACAAAGATTGAAGCCATGGACGAAGTGGCGGCAGCCATTGCTGCGGCAGTGGAAGAACAAGGCGCTGCCACCCGAGATATTGCGCACAGCGTGCAGCAAGTTGCAGAGGGCTCTAATGAAGTGTCGCGCAACATTCATGGCGTACGCGAAGCTGCGTCTGAAACCGGGCAATCATCCGTTGAAGTGCTGGACTCTTCAGCCGTTGTAAACGACCGTGCTGCCGACATGCGCCGAAATATTGATACGTTCCTGGCAGCTATCCGTGCGGCTTAAGCGAGTTGCTTATTGGGGTGGCGCACCTTCGCGCCGCCCAAGCACCCAGGTGTGACCATCTGGGTCGCGCACGATGATTTCGGCCATGCCGTACCATTGTGTCTTTGGCCCACGCACCAAAGCTCCAGGCGGCAAGCTGTGAATGATCGCGTCCCAAGCAAAGTCACGCAGGTACAGGTAGCCCGATAGCACAGGATCGTTTTGCGTATTAGGTGCGCCGCTGGCTTGTAGGTGTTGACGCGTTTGCAACATCAATTGGTGTCCCTGCCAAAGGAGGGTCGCAAACACAGCTTCGCGATGGCTATAGTCGTCCACCATGTTATTGTCAGATGTTAGAACCATCGCACAGTCAAAGCCTAAGCTTTGGGTATAAAAGCGTGCAGATCGGGACAGATCCCTGACGAGAAGATTGGGCGCAATCATGATGTTTTCCTATGCTTGATTACGCAAAAGTGCTGACTGTCTTTATGCCCTAAACGCGGGGTTATTTTAACCCCTGGCGCTGTTGTGCGGGCATAGGCCCGCGCCTACCTAATTGGGTAACAGAAAGCGCAGGTTAAAATGTCGGTTCAGTCAATTCTTGAAGCAAAATTGAAGTTGGCGTTTCGCCCGCAAGCGTTGGACGTACGCGATGAATCCAGCCAGCATGAGGGCCATTCTGGCGCGCGTCCGGGCGGGGAAACGCATTTTCGCGTTTACATTGTGGCCAAGGCGTTTGAGGGAAAAAGCCGCCTCCAAATGCACCGCATGATCAATGATGTTCTGGCCGAAGATTTGGCCGACCGCGTACATGCGCTTGCCATCCACGCCTCTGCCAGCGGTGAAACCTAAGCCAGCTTAAAGCGTGCCCAGGCCCAATGGATTGGTGCCGCCGGTCTGCTTCGACAAGGGTTCATCTTCACTGTATGCGCCAGCCTGACTTTTGATCACCGCTTGCGCACACATGGTTTCCCCTGATTTTGGATCAACGCTGATGGACGGGCTGCCGTAAAGCTCCCAGCCATCATTTAGCGCGCGGGTCACTTTGCGGCAAAAAGCATCGCCAATATCAGCGGCTGTCAGCAAACGATAAAGCTGCATTGGTTAGCTCCTGTTAGCAATGGCATCGGCCATCGCCACCGTTTTGGCGGCCATGTCTGCGTGCAGACGTTCCACCATTTTACCCTGCAAACGCAAGGCGCCCTTACCGGCGTTTTCTGGCAGCGCAAACGCTTCGATGATCTGCCGGGCAAAGGCCACTTCCTCAGCATCAGGTGCGAAGATACTGTTGCATGGCTCTAGCTGCTTGGGGTGAATGACCGTTTTGCCATCCATGCCCAGGTCGCGGCCCTGCTTACATTCGGCGACAAAGCCATCAGCATCGTCGATGGCGTTAAACACACCATCAAGGATGCGCATGTTGTAAGCTCGCGCGCTTGCGATGCAGGTGGAAAACCAAGAGAGCATGGGCAACCGACCAGGAACAAGCCGTGCGCCGGTGTCCTTGGCCAGATCATTTGTGCCCATCACGAAACCATCAAGCCCGCTAGCGGCAATGCTGGGCGCGTTGAGCATGGCCAGCGGTGTTTCCATCATGGCCCAGAGGGGTTTGTCGGCCAGCTTTGCCCTTGCATCGCGCACATCCTGCGCGCTGTTGATTTTAGGGATCAGCACCGCATCTGCGTTCAGGCTTGCGGCCAGTGTCATATCTTCATCGTGCCAGGGCGTGTCGCGAGCATTGACGCGCAACATCATAAAGCGATGGCCAAATCCGCCTTGGTTCAGGGCATCAGCAATAATTGTGCGCGCCTCCTGTTTGGCCTCTGGGGCAACCGCATCTTCCAGGTCCAGAATCACGCCATCGCAATCAAGTGCGCGGGCTTTCTCCATCGCGCGGGCGTTGGAGCCTGGCATATACAAAACGGTTCTTAGGGGCTGGGTCATGATGGCTCCACTTTTTGTGCTGCACTGCAATACCGTTTTGCGTGTGCTATGCCGAGGTGGTCATTCGTCTGGAGCTATGCCAAGAGCGCAGCCATGCAACACACCACCGCACACAAGGCCGTTTTGGCCATTTCATCGCAAGTTGGCCGCGGATCTGTGGGCCTGCGTGCCGCCGGTTTTGCCATTGAGCGATTGGGAACGCCTGTGTGGCAAGTTCCAACCATTTGGATGCCATGGCACCCTGGCCACGCCAAAGCCCTTGGTGTTCCGATGCGCCACCCAACACCAGATGCTCTGTTTGACGACAGTCTGCAGGCGCTGGTGACCAGCCCTGTTGTTGGTGAAGTGGGCGCAATTTTAACCGGCTATTTTGCAAGCGCCGCGCAGGTGCTGGCCACCTGCCGCGCCATTGACACTGTGCGTGAAATCTCGCCCGACGTGCTGGTGGTGGTGGATCCGGTGAGCGCGGATAGCCATGGCACCTATGTGCCCATCGATGTTGTTGAGGCCATTGGCGCGCAGTTGCTGCCGCGCTGTACCATTGCCACACCCAACAGGTTTGAAGCGGCCACCTTTAGTGGGCGTGATGCGGTTCAGGACAATGCGGCGCTGGCCGATATGGCCCGCGGCCTTGGTGTGCGCCAAGTGATCATCACCTCTGCTTTTGGCATGATGAAAAACTCCATCGGGACGTTGCTTGTGGATACAGAAAGCGCCACTTTGGCTGAGCATGGGCTCATCCCTGGTGCGCCGCACGGTACCGGCGATATGTTAAGCGCACTACTGACAGCGCATATGCTTGCTGGCTTATCGGCAGAAAAAGCGATGGCACGGGCCACGTCCTCGGTGTTTGAAATGGTGGCCCGGTCGGTGCGCGCTGGCAGTGATGAATTGCTGGTCGCAGCCGAACAAGACAGTTTGGCCCGCCCAATGGCGATGGTTCAGATGCGCCAGTTGGCCAGCAAGCGTGCCAAGGTTCGGCCCCAGCCCACCTCTCCTGCATGATTGTTGGTGTGGATGGCTGCAAGCGTGGCTGGGTTGCTGTTGCCGGTAGCCTGCCCGAGCTTCGAGTTTACGAACGTTTTTCCGACATTTTGGCTGACAATTTCGGCGCGATGATCGCCGTGGATATGCCCATTGGCCTGCCTGAGCGGATAACTAGTGGTGGTCGCAGCCCGGAGAAGCTTGTGCGACCCATGCTTGGCCAGCGCCAGTCCAGCGTGTTTGCTATGCCCGCGCGCCGTGTTGTGGAGATGGGCGCGGCTATGAGTGGCAAGACAGCCGATGACTATCCCTTGCACCGCAGGGCCAGTGCGCTGGCAAAAACGCTCTCTGATCCTGCTAAAGGAGTATCTATCCAGGGCTTTTATCTGTTTCCCAAAATCTTAGAAATTGATGCGCTGCTGCGCGCTGGTGCAGGCCTGAAGGTGCGTGTGAAAGAGAGCCACCCAGAGGTTGCTTTTGCTGTGCTCAATGGGGGCACGCCAATGCAGCAGCCCAAGAAGATCAAAGGCCGGGTGAATACGGCTGGCATGGAAGAGCGCCGCGCCCTTCTTGCCCGCCATGGCTTGGATGCGCCATTTTTAACCGGCAAGCCACCCAGTGGGGTTGGCACTGATGATGTAATGGATGCGGCGGTGTGCTGGCTGGTTGCGGGGCGTATTGCAAACGGCGAGGCGATGAGCTTTCCGGATCCACCCGAACGGGATGGCCATGGCATCGAGATTGCCATCTGGGCCTAGAACCAAAAAAGTTGCTCGCGGCTAAAAGCTCCTGACAGAATGCTGTCAGGAGGGGTGTGTAATGACGGGGTTATTGCAACACAACCCGAAAGGACACATCATGAGCCCGACACCCCAGGCACAGCAACCCAACCCTAACTATCACGTTGTTTGGGCCGAGATCCCCGTTACCGATTTGGAAGCTGCTCGTCAGTTCTATGGCGCTGTTATGAAAGCAGAATTATCGATTTTCCGTGAAGGCCCAAACCCCATGGTGTTCTTTCCGCGTGAAGATCAAAGTGGCGGACATTCGGCGCACATTTATGAAGGCACGCCAGCGCCAGCAGGCGTTGGACCAACGATACACCTGCTGACACCAGATGATTTAGAGGCAACGGCTGACAGGGTTGTGGAAGCTGGTGGCAAGGTCCTTTCCCCGCCAATTGAAATCCCTGAAGGCTCGTTCATCTACACCACCGATCCTGATGGAAACTCCATTGGCTGGTGGCAACCCAAAGCAGCATAAAGGCGGCTTAAAACACCGGGGAAGCAAGATGAGACGAGCAGATAGGCTCTTCCAAATTGTTCAACTTCTGCGCGGTGGCCGCTTGGTCACCGCGAAGATGCTGGCTGACACATTGGAGGTTTCAGAGCGTACAATCTACCGCGATATCGTTGATCTTCAGGGCTCTGGTGTGCCGGTGGAAGGTGAAGCGGGCGTTGGGTACATCATGCGTGATGGGTATGATTTGCCGCCGCTTATGTTTACCCGCGATGAGATTGCAGCCCTCGTGGCTGGCGCCCGCATGGTGCGCGCTTGGGGCGGGATTTCTATGGCGCGTGCGGCAGAAGAGGCGCTGGTTAAAATCGGGGCTGTGCTGCCCGATGCCAAACGCCCCACCGTGGATGCAACGGCGATCTTCGCGCCCAGCTTTGAGTTCAAGCAAGAGCAGCGCGAAACGCTGGACGTGCTTGACCACGCCATCGATCGATCTGAGAAGATCACCATGGATTACGAGGACGCAAAGGGTGATGCCACGGCCCGCACGGTGCGCCCCTTGGGCCTTTATTTTTGGGGCAAGGTTTGGACGCTGCTGGCCTGGTGCGAACTGCGCGATGATTTCCGCGGATTTCGGGTGGACCGCATTGTTATGCCGGTCGAGGTCGGTCCGAAATTTAAGGCCGAACGCGGCAAGCAGTTGGTCGATTTTTATCGCAAGATGGAAAATGACGGCTGGAACAGACGCATTGAGGGCACCTAAGCGATCAGCGTGTATTTCACATCTGGCAGCTTTTCCTCGTTGTGGCTGCCGTATTGCTCATAGGTTGGCGAAGGCTTTGCTATCGGTTCGGCGCGGCAAAAATGCCGTGTAGCTATAATCCGCCACGCCTTCGATCATGAATGGATCCTGCTTCATCAGGTCCTTCATAACCTCCAAATCATCACCCTTGGCCAGGATGACACCGCCCACGCGCGGCACTTTGGGGCCGGAGGCCAGGAAGATGCCCGCATCATATTGCGCGTCGATGAATGCCATATGCGCATCCAGCAGGGCGTCGATCTTAGAGAGATCATCGGTTGTGTAATGCAGTTCAATCACAAAGATTTGCGTGGGTTCAGCCATTGAAGTGTGCCGTTCGAAAGGATTGAAACTTGAGCCGGCGGTTCCGGCTCAAGTGTGATTGTTGTTAGGCTGCGGCCTGCTTAGGCTCGATCAGGCCGCGGTTCACCAGAACTTCGGCGATTTGCACCGTGTTCAGCGCTGCGCCTTTGCGCAGATTGTCGGATACGCACCAGAAAGACAGGCCGTTTTCGACCGTGATGTCTTCGCGCACACGGCTGATATAGGTTGCATCCTCGCCAGCGGCTTCATGCGGGGTCATGTAGCCACCATCTTCGTGCTTATCAATCAGTAGGCACCCAGGGGCATTGCGCAAA